>NZ_JALBGX010000044.1:0-51924 GCF_023006465.1 Rhizobium sp. PRIMUS64
CTCGGCCTCGTCGTCATCGAAGCGGCAACGCGGTCCGGCTACCAGATCACGGCACGGCTTGCCGGCGAGTTCGGCCGCCTGGTGTTTGCCGTGCCCGGATCACCGCTCGATCCGCGCTGCCATGGCACCAACGGCCTGCTGAAGGACGGTGCTTCGATCGTCACCGCACCCGCCGATGTCATTGAGGCCCTGGCGCCGCTTGCGCAATTCGACCTGTTCCCGTCATCGATGGCGGAAGAGCCTGCGCGTGACGGCAAGTCGATATCGGTGCCACCCGGCGATTCCGATCGAAACCGCATCATCGATGCGCTCGGGCCGACGCCGGTCGAGATCGACGACGTCATCCGCCATACGGGCCTGTCGGCATCCGCGGTCTATCTGATCCTTCTGGAGCTTGATATTGCCGGCAGGCTGCACCGGCAGCAGGGCGGCCTCGTCTCGCTTTCCGATTGAACCTTGCGCGACATCAGGCGGCGGCTACGCGAATTGCCGAACCCTGTATCGAAAAACCTTTGATAACCTATCTAAAATTGTATTTTCCCGATAATCTCCCCTCGGCTGCAACAGATGCAAGAGGTAAAATTGTAGCAAACCCCTTGACCGCGGCGATTTCCCTGTCCATGTCGGAGGGCCGATATCCAAGTTGCGGTATGTGTTGCGCTGGTTTCAACGCTGGCGTCGCTTCCTTTTTAGAGAATCATCATGAATGTTGTAGTGGTGGAATCGCCTGCCAAGGCCAAGACGATCAATAAGTATCTGGGTCCGGGATACAAAGTGCTCGCCTCCTTCGGTCATGTGCGCGATCTGCCTGCCAAGGATGGCTCTGTCCTCCCCGATCAGGATTTCGAAATGCTTTGGGAGGTCGATAGCGCCTCCGCCAAGCGGATGAAGGACATTGCCGACGCGGTGAAATCCGCCGATGGCCTGTTTCTCGCAACCGACCCGGATCGCGAAGGCGAAGCGATTTCCTGGCACGTTCTCGACATGCTGAACAAGAAGCGCGTGCTGAACGGCAAGCCGGTCAAGCGCGTCGTCTTCAATGCGATCACCAAGAAGGCGGTGCTCGACGCGATGGCCGATCCGCGCGACATCGACGTGCCGCTGGTCGACGCCTATCTCGCGCGCCGCGCGCTCGATTATCTCGTCGGCTTCAATCTTTCGCCAGTGCTGTGGCGCAAGCTGCCCGGTGCGCGGTCGGCCGGCCGCGTTCAGTCTGTGGCGCTTCGCCTGGTCTGCGACCGCGAATCCGAGATCGAGCGCTTCATTTCCGAGGAGTACTGGAACATCTCGGCGCTTCTGAAGACGCCGCGCGGCGACGAGTTCGAGGCAAGGCTGGTTTCGGCGAACGGTAAACGGCTGCAGCCGCGCGCAATCGGCAACGGCGAAGATGCCGGCCGGCTGAAGGCCTTGCTCGAAGGTGCGAGCTATGTCGTCGACACGGTCGAGGCGAAGCCGGTCAAGCGCAACCCCGGACCGCCGTTTACGACCTCGACGCTGCAGCAGGCCGCCTCCTCCAATCTCGGCTTCTCCGCCTCGCGCACCATGCAGATTGCCCAGAGGCTCTATGAGGGCGTCGATATCGGCGGCGAGACGGTGGGTCTCATCACCTACATGCGAACCGACGGCGTTCAGATGGCACCCGAGGCGATCGATGCGGCTCGCAGCGCCATCGTTGACCAGTTCGGCGAACGCTATATGCCGGAAAAGCCACGCTTCTACTCGACCAAGGCGAAAAATGCCCAGGAGGCGCACGAGGCGATCCGTCCGACCGATTTCTACCGCTCACCCGACCGTGTGCGCAAATTCCTCGATGCCGACCAGATCCGGCTCTACGAGCTGATCTGGAAGCGCGGTATCGCCAGCCAGATGGCGTCGGCCGAGATCGAGCGCACGACGGCTGAAATCACCGCCGACAACAAGGGTGAGAAAGCCGGGCTTCGCGCCGTCGGCTCCGTGATCCGCTTCGACGGCTTCATCGCCGCCTATACCGACCAGAAGGAGGATGGCGAGCAGAGCGACGACGGCGACGAGGATGGCCGCCTGCCGGAGATCATTGCGCGCGAAACGCTCGCCAAGCAGAAGATCAATTCGACCCAGCATTTCACCGAGCCGCCGCCGCGTTATTCGGAAGCCTCGCTCATCAAGAAGATGGAAGAGCTCGGCATCGGCCGCCCCTCCACCTATGCCGCGACGCTCGCGACGCTGCGCGACCGCGACTATGTGACGATCGACAAACGCAAGCTGATCCCGCAGGCAAAGGGCCGGCTGGTAACGGCTTTCCTCGAAAGCTTCTTCACCAAATATGTCGAATACGACTTCACCGCCGACCTCGAGGAAAAGCTCGACCGGATTTCGGCCGGCGAGCTGAACTGGAAGCAGGTGCTGCGCGATTTCTGGAAGGATTTCTTCGCCCAGATCGAGGACACCAAAGAACTGCGCGTCACCAATGTGCTCGATTCACTGAACGAGGCGCTGGCACCACTCGTCTTCCCGAAACGGGAAGACGGCAGCGATCCCAGAATCTGCCAAGTCTGCGGTACCGGTAACCTGTCGCTGAAGCTTGGCAAATACGGCGCCTTCGTCGGCTGTTCGAACTATCCGGAATGCAACTACACCCGCCAGCTCTCTTCTGAAAACAGCGGAGACGCAGACGGCGCAGCACTTAACGAGCCGAAGAACCTCGGCACCGATCCGACCACCGGCGAAGAGCTGACGCTGCGTTCCGGCCGCTTCGGCCCCTATATCCAGCGCGGCGACGGCAAGGAAGCCAAACGCGCTTCGCTGCCGAAGGGTTGGAAGCCCGAGGACATCGACTATGAAAAGGCGATGGCGCTGATCTCGCTGCCGCGCGATATCGGCAAACATCCAGAATCCGGCAAGATGATCTCGTCCGGGATCGGCCGCTATGGGCCGTTCCTCCTGCATGACGGTTCCTATGCCAATCTGGAAACCGTCGAGGACGTGTTCTCCGTCGGCCTCAACCGCGCCGTGACTGTTATCGCCGAAAAGGCAAAACAGGCCCCGGGCCGGGGCGCGCGCGGCACGCCGGCGGCGCTGAAGACACTCGGTGATCATCCTGATGGCGGCGCCATCACCGTTCGCGACGGCAAGTACGGCCCCTATGTCAACTGGGGCAAGGTCAACGCCACACTGCCGAAGGGCAAGGATCCGCAGGCGATCACCGTCGAGGAGGCGCTTGCGCTGATCGCCGAAAAGGCCGGCAAGGCACCTGTGGGCAAGGCGGCCAAGGCGAAAGCCAAGCCGAAGGCGGCAGCCGCGGAAGCCAAAGCCACCAAGACGGCCGCCAAGCCGAAGGCAACGAAGGCGAAAGCGCCCGCGAAATCGAAAAAGAGCTGACGTGAGCAGGATACCGCGCGACAGAACGAACCCTGCGGGCAAGCGTCCAGGCAAGATCGGCCGCGCCGGCAAGGATGCCCCCGCAGTCGAGCCGCTGAACATCGTCCACGGCGCGCTGCCTTCGCGCGAGGTGATCTTGCGCTTCATCGCCGATCACCCGCAGAAAGCGTCCAAACGCGAACTCGCCAAGGCTTTCGGCCTGAAGGGCGACAACCGCGTCGAGCTCAAGCACATGCTGCAGGAGCTCGAGCAAGAAGGCATGCTGCAGAAGAACCGCAAGTCACTGATCCGTCCCGGTGCGCTGCCGCCCGTCACGGTTCTCGATATCACCACGCGCGACAAGGATGGCGATCTGATCGGCCGGCCGGCGGAATGGCCGGAAGACCAAGGCGTAGCACCCGCCGTCGCCATCCGCCAGCAATCGCCCGCAGGCCGCCAGGGCAAGGGCAAGGCGCCCGTCGCCGGGCTCGGCGACCGCATTCTGGCGAAGATCTTCCCGGCTGTCGATCGTGGCGGGCCGGCCTATACGGCGCGGATCATCAAGGTGATCGACAGGCGCCGCGGCGCATCGATGGGCGTTTTCCGCACGGCACCGGGCGGCGGCGGCCGTCTGCTGCCGATCGAACGGCGCGGCGAGGAGATGGTGATCGATCCCGACTTCACCGGCGGCGCCACGGACGGCGATCTGGTCGAAGTCGAAATCGCCCGTCTCGGCCGTTTCGGCCTTCCGCGCGCCAAGGTTCTCTCCGTCGTCGGTTCCGTCGGTTCGGAAAAGGCGATCTCGATGATCGCGATTCATGCGCACGGCATCCCGCATGTCTTCCCGCCGGCCGTTATCGCTGAGGCGGACGCCGCAAAACCGGCCAGCATGTCGCATCGCGAGGATTGGGGCGACGTGCCGCTGATCACCATCGACCCGGCCGATGCCAAGGACCATGACGACGCCGTCTATGCCGAGCTCGACCCCTCGCCCGACAATCCCGGCGGCGTCATCGTCACTGTCGCGATTGCCGACGTCTCCTGGTATGTCCGCCCCAATTCACCGCTCGACCGCGAGGCGCTGAAGCGCGGCAACTCGGTCTATTTCCCGGATCGCGTCGTGCCGATGCTGCCGGAGCGCATCTCCAACGATCTCTGCTCGCTGAAGGAAGGCGTCGACCGTCCGGCGCTCGCCGTGCGCATGAGCTTTTCCGGCGAAGGCCGCAAGATCGGCCACACTTTCCATCGCATCATGATGAAGAGCGCGGCCAAGCTGTCCTACCAGCAGGCCCAGGCAGCGATCGACGGCAAACCGGACGATCAGACCGGACCGATGCTCGAGCCAATCCTGAAGCCGCTCTGGCACGCCTATGAGGTGATGAAGCGCGGACGCGACCGGCGCCAGCCGCTCGAACTCGACATGCCGGAGCGCAAGATCCTGCTGAAGCCCGACGGTACGGTCGACCGGGTCGTCGTGCCGCCACGGCTCGACGCGCACAAGCTGATCGAAGAGATGATGATCCAGGCGAATGTCTGCGCCGCCGAGACGCTGGAAAAGAAGCGGCAGCCGCTGATCTATCGCATTCATGACGGCCCGACGCTTGCCAAGCAGGAGATCCTGCGTGAGTTCCTGGCCACGCTCGGCATCTCGCTTGCCAAGGGCGGCAACATGCGCGCCAACAACTTCAACGGCATCCTGGCGAAGGCGGACGGCACGCCGCACCAGACCATGGTCAACGAGATGGTGCTGCGTTCGCAGAGCCAGGCGATCTACGGCCCTGAGAATATCGGCCATTTCGGCCTCAATTTGATGAAATACGCCCACTTCACCTCGCCGATCCGCCGCTATGCCGATCTCATCGTGCACCGCGCGCTTGTCGGCTCGCTCGGTTTCGGCGAAGGCGGCATCACACCCGACGAAGAGGCGGCGCTCGACGATATCGCCGCCGAAATCTCGACCTTCGAGCGTCGGGCGATGGCAGCCGAGCGCGAGACCGTAGACCGGCTGATCGCGCATCACCTCAGCGGCCGCGTCGGCGAGGAGTTTGCCGGACGGGTCTCGGGCGTGACGAAATCGGGGCTTTTTGTCGCCCTGCCAGACTATGGCGCCGATGGTTTCGTCCCTATATCTACGCTCGGCACCGATTATTTCATTTACGACGAGGCGCATCAGGCACTCTCGGGTGAACGAACAGGGCTCGGTTATCGCCTGGGCGATAGCGTTACCGTGAAGCTTGCCGAAGCGATCCCGCTTGCCGGCGCGTTGCGTTTCGAGATGATCAGCGAGGGCCGCGAGATGCCTGCGGCAGTGCGCTCCTTCCACAAGGCGGGCCGCCGCGACAGAGGCCAGGTTCGCAAGAAACCTGGAACAAGGCCGCCACGCGGACGCCACTAAGCATCGCGCCGAAAGCGGACGCTGGTTTTCGGCAAAACGCTGCAACAACGAAGATCGCCGGTGTTGGACGTGGTTCACAAGACGAATCCGACGCTTTCGGTCTGAAAGAGGAACATGCGATGAGCACACCGACCGATCCGGTTGCCCGCTACGGCGATGCGCCCGAGGTCGAGCGTCCGCTTGGGCGCTCCATCATGCGCGGGTTGATGAATCGCTGCCCGGCCTGCGGCAACGGCAAGCTCTTTCGCGCCTTCCTGAAACCGGTCGATCATTGCGCGGTCTGCGGCGAGGCGATGCATCACCAACGCGCGGACGACCTGCCGCCTTATATCGTCATCCTCGTCCTCGGCCACGTCGTGGTCGGCGGCTATATGCTGACCGACATGACCTTCGTGCTGCCGGTCTGGGTGCATATCGCCATCTGGGCGCCGATCACCGTCATCACCGCGCTTGCCTCGATTCAGCCGATCAAGGGCGGGGTCATCGGTCTGCAATGGGCGCTGCGCATGCACGGCTTCGGTGGCGAGAGTGACGGTCCGGACGACTATGACATCCCCGGCCGGCCGAATTAGCGCCTTCACCTTCCAGACATATTTAACGTGTAGTGCCAGCCCTCCACCGACCACCACCCGAATGCGAGAGCCGAAGATCCTCAAGACCTGACATGGTAAGCATTTCTTGCCCGAACGGGCTTTACATTCCGCAGATGGTCACTCACATCGGAAATACTGCGAAGCGGCATCCATCACCTGGATTTGGCACGTCTGTGTCTATCTATCTGACGGGAATCGGCCGTTTCGTTCGCGCAGCTTTCTAAGGATGGATAAATGTCTCAGCCGAGAACCGGCACACCGGGCGATGTCGAAGAAATCCATTGGCCTTCTCTGGTGGCAGCCATCTCGTCCATATCTGCCGTTGGCATAGCAATCGGCCTCGGTCTCCCGCTTCTCAGCATCATCCTCGAAAAACGCGGCATCTCGTCCACCCTGATTGGGCTCAACACGGCGATGGCCGGGGTCGCGGCGATGGCCGCCGCACCGATCACCACCAAACTCGCCCATAAATACGGCGTTGCGCCGACAATGCTCTGGGCCGTGCTGATTTCGGCGCTGAGCGCGCTCGGTTTCTATTACGCCCAGGATTTCTGGATGTGGTTTCCGCTGCGCTTCGCCTTCCATGGCGCGACGACGACGCTGTTCATCCTCTCGGAATTCTGGATCAACGCCGCTTCGCCGCCTTCCAAGCGCGGTTTCGTGCTCGGCATCTATGCGACGGTGCTTTCCCTTGGCTTCGCAGCCGGACCTCTGCTCTTTTCGGTCCTCGGCAGCGACGGCATCTTCCCCTTCCTGATCGGCGCCGCCGCCATCCTGCTTGCGGCCATCCCAATCTTCATCGCCCGCGACGAGAGCCCGGTGCTCGAGGAAAAACCGGAGCTGCATTTCATGCGCTACGTATTCCTGGTGCCGACGGCGACGGCGGCGGTCTTCATCTTCGGCGCGGTCGAAGCCGGCGGGCTGTCGCTTTTCCCGATCTTTGCCGTGCGCGCCCATTTCACCGAATCGCAGGCCGCGCTGCTGCTCACCATGATGGGCGTCGGCAACGTCATCTTTCAGATCCCGCTCGGCCTGCTTTCCGACCGCATCGCCGACAAGCGGCCGCTTCTGGCCGGCATGGCGCTGATGGGCTTCATCGGCTCGATGATGTTGCCGCTGCTGCTCGACAACTGGCTTCTGATGGCCGGGCTCCTGCTTTTCTGGGGCGGCTGCGTCTCAGGCCTCTATACGGTCGGCCTCAGCCATCTCGGCTCGCGGCTGACGGGCTCCGATCTTGCGGCGGCCAATGCTGCCTTTGTCTTCTGTTATGCGATGGGGACCGTGGCCGGGCCGCAGGCGATCGGCGCGGCGATCGATGTCGCGGGAAATAACGGGTTTGCCTGGGCGATTGCCGCTTTCTTCGGTCTTTACGCCCTACTTTCCGGCATCAGACTGATGTTCATTCGAAAACGGGCTTGACTTTTCGGGCGAGATTCGTAGTTTCGCGCCAGGATTTGCCGTGGAGCCCATCCGGCTTCCACGGCTTTCATTTTCTTAAAGGCAGGACGACCATGGCCAAGGCTACAACAATCAAGATCAAGCTGCTGTCGACAGCCGACACCGGTTTCTTCTACGTCACCACGAAGAACAGCCGCACGATGACGGACAAGATGACGAAGACGAAGTACGACCCGGTTGCAAAGAAGCATGTCGAGTTCAAGGAAACCAAGATCAAGTAACCACTTGGCCTGACGGATTTCACAAAAGCGCGCGCTTTCGGGTTGCGCGTTTTTTATTGTCCGGCTTTGTGGTTTTCAAGATGATAGCGCAAACAGACAAAACGCCGCCCTTCCAACGTCGGGAAGTGGCGGCGTTTTCTTGAAAGGGGGTCGGCCAGCATGCAAAACGGCACGAGGAACCGCTATAACTTGCCTACTAGCCGACCGACCCCACGACCCAGGAGATGCGGCGGACCTGAGCATCATGGGGTATCGACAACTCCTCAACGGGAGCGCTTCTCTTATGAGCCGATAATTTGCGCAAAAATGAAAGAAAATCAACAAATTCTTAATGATGAATTTTCTCATCTTGATTCTATGGTTAAAAGTCCAGATTTGGGACATACAAAGATTTGTCGTCTCTGCTTTGGATCGAAGCGTAGCACCTGCTCTTTCCAAGAAATTCGACAATATAACTTAATAACTTACGCCACCCCTCCCCTTACGTGAGGTGACGCCGCCGCAATCTATTTGACCCTGTCGGCGGCAGGCATCTTTTATAGTCTTCATTTCATTTTGAGCTACGGCCTGACGCTCTCAAGACTATCGCGCGGCAACACATCCGCGGCAACGCGGCGAGTCCATTTTTGGGCTATTGAGCAGCAATTTTTTCGCCCCGCAGTGCACAGGCGAAGATTAAAAATCGGTAACAATTCGCTTACCGCAGTGGAAAACCCGCAAATGGCGCATATGGCGGCAAGTGATTCGTCAGGCGGCTGCGGCGACCACACGGTTGCGGCCGGTATTTTTGGCCTCGTAAAGGGCCAGATCCGCCTGTTTCATCAGCTGGTCCGGTGTCAGCACCGACGTAATGCGCGAGGCGATGCCGAAGGAAGCAGTGACATTCAGCGCTTCTCCGGCGTGTTTCAGCATGAAGGGAGCGTTTTCGATCGCCGCACGCAGGCGCTCGGCGACGGCGGCGGCAATTTCCGGCGAGGTGTCGGGCATCACGACAACGAATTCCTCTCCACCGTAGCGGCAGGCGAGATCGGCACCGCGGATGGTCGAACGGACGCGATTTGCGAATTCCCGCAGCACCTCATCGCCGCCGTCATGGCCGTAGGTGTCGTTCACATGCTTGAAGCGGTCGATATCGGTGATCAGCACCGAAAGCGGCCGGCCCCGCGCCATAGAACGGTTGAAAAGCACGTTCAGGTGATTGTCGAGATAGCGCCGGTTATAAAGGCCGGTCAGCGGATCGGTCACGGCAAGCTCGATCGTCTGCTTGACGCTGGCGCGCAGCCGGTCGTTGTAGCGCTTGCGGCGGATCTGCGTCAGGCTACGGGCGACCAGTTCGTTGGGATCGACCGGGCGGATGATGTAGTCGTTGACGCCGAGATCGAGCGCGCGCACGACCATGTCGTCAGCGCCTTGCTCAGTGATGATCAGGACCGGCAGAAAGCGCGTGCGCTCCAGCGAACGCAGCTGCGAGCAGAGGCGAAGCGGATCGTAATCGTCGAAGTTGGCATTGACGATGACGAGATCGAAG
This sequence comes from Rhizobium sp. PRIMUS64, assembly GCF_023006465.1. NCBI lineage: Bacteria > Pseudomonadati > Pseudomonadota > Alphaproteobacteria > Hyphomicrobiales > Rhizobiaceae > Rhizobium > Rhizobium sp. PRIMUS64. The sequence goes on from NZ_JALBGX010000044.1 coordinate 9,532, forward strand.
GCGCTTTCGGCCGCCTCGAAGAGGGCGGCCTGCGGATCGGAGAGGGCAAGCACGTCGGCGACGGGCTTCAGCGCCTTGATGATGCGCTCCTGCGAATTGGCGCGGCCGTCGACGAGCAGGACCTGGGCGGTCTCGTCGGCGCGGCCCTCGCCTGCCCGCGTGAGGTCGTCGATGCCCATCGTGTGGGCGGTGTCGGCGCGGATGCGCAGCTCATCGCTCAACGTCTTCAGCCGCAGCAGGCTCTTCACCCGGGAGATCAGCTGCAGATCGTTGACCGGCTTGGTGAGAAAATCGTCAGCGCCGGCCTTCAGGCCGCGTACGCGATCGGTCGGCTGGTCGAGCGCGGTGACCATGACGACTGGAATATGGGCGGTCTTCTGGCTGGCCTTCAGCCGCTCGCAGACCTCGAAACCGTCTATGCCGGGCATCATGATGTCGAGCAGAATGAGATCGACTTGATTGCGCTCGCAGATCGCCAGTGCCGTGTAGCCGTCCGCTGCGGTCATCACGTCGAAATACTCCGCAAGCAGCCGCGCTTCGAGCAGCTTCACGTTGGCCGGAATATCGTCAACCACCAGTATTCGCGCAGTCATAAGCGTCTTTCCGATGCGTCAGGCATCGCCCAGATAGGTCTTGATCGTCTCGATGAATTTCGGAACCGAGATCGGCTTTGAAACATAGGCCTCGCAGCCGCCTTGGCGGATCCGCTCCTCGTCCCCCTTCATCGCGAAAGCCGTCACGGCGATGACGGGAATCACGTGCAGCTCGTCGTCTTCCTTCAGCCACTTCGTAACTTCGAGGCCGGAGACCTCGGGAAGCTGAATATCCATCAGGATGAGGTCGGGACGATGCTTGCGCGCCAGATCGAGCGCCTCCATGCCGTTTCTGGTCTGGATCGTCGTATAGCCGGACGCCTCGATGAGGTCGCGAAAGAGCTTCATGTTGAGCTCGTTATCTTCTACAATCATCACCTGTTTGGGCATGACAAGCTGTCCCTACGTCCGTTCGCGCAGCGGTTCGTCCCATGACAAAGGCACATGCGGACAAATAGCTCCGTGAAACCGATAGCGCACGCTACCGGTATTTGGTTGAAGAAAAGGTAACTTACCCAGCGAAATGCAAAGCAACTTCAAGACTTCGAAACAACAGGCTGCCGACCCGCACGAGACGGCGATCGCCGTGCTCGGCTGGCTTGCCGATGATCCCGAAATGTTCGGCCGCTTTCTCGCCCTGACGGGTGTGGCGCCCGGCCAGGTGCGCAACGCCGTCAACGATCCCGGATTCCTCGCCGGCCTGATGGATTTTCTGATGAACCACGAACCGACAGCCATGGCCTTCTGCGCGGCGAGCGGCATAAGCCCGGAGACGGTGACCGGCGCCTGGCAGCATTTCTCTTCGCCGGGCCTCGATTCCGGAGAATACTGATCGTGGCCTCCGAAGAATTCGATATCTCGCACATCCGCCTCGGCAAGCGGCCGTTGATCGTCTGTGACGTCGACGACGTCGTGTTGCAGTTCATCGGTCCCTTCCAGCTTTTCCTTCAGAGCCGGGGCCACACGTTTCTGCCGCGATCGTTCCGGCTTCATGGCAACATCGTCTCGCAAGCCGACGGCGTGGAGATCGAAGATCATGAGGTCAGCCGGCTGATCGAGGAATTCTTCGAGGCCCAAGAGCTGTGGCAGACGCCGCTCGACCGCGTGGTCGAAACGCTCGACCGACTTTCGGAAGAGGCCGACATCCTTTTCCTGACAGCCATGCAGCCGCGGTTCCAGAACCAGCGCCGTCGGCTGCTGGACAGGATGGGCCTGCTCTTTCCGCTGCTTGCCACCGAACAACCCAAAGGGCCGATCGTTCACGCATTGCATGCCAGCCGCTCCCTTCCCGTCGTCTTCATTGATGATATGGCGCGCAATCTGCATTCCGTTAGGGAACACGTCGCCGATTGCTTGCTGATTCACCTGATGCCTAACTCGCCCGTCCATCGTTTCGCGCCAGCGGCGGCCGACGACATCACCCGCGCCACCGACTGGACGCACGCGGCCGAGCTCATCGAGGCGCATTTTGTTTCCGGCACGTTCACGCGCGCAGTTCCAGCCGCATGAGCGGACGACCGTCCTTGCGCCGCGCTACCGTCTCGAAACCGGCCGCATCGAAGATCGCCGTCGAGCCGATGCAGAGCGTCACTGATTTCGACTGCTTCACATGATCGATCGGACAGGCTTCGAGCAGCCGTGCTCCCTGGCGCCGCGCATGGTCGATCGCGCAGGCGAGCAGGCGGTGGCTCATTCCCTTGCCGCGCAGTTTGGGCAGCAGGAAGAAGCAACTGACGGCCCAGATTGATGGATCCTGCGCATCTCCCTCTTCCAGCGGCCGCGAGACGGTGCGCGGCGAATTGAACTGCGGCACGTCGTGGCGCGGCCCGACCTGCACCCAGGCGACCGGCGCGCCCTCGGCATAACAGAGGATGCCAGGCGGCGGACCCGCCTTGATCCGTCTCCGCATATGCGCCTTGCGTTCGTCGGCCGCCATCTCAGTCCTTATCGCATGCGGCAGGCGCAGCGCCACGCACCAGCAATTATAGAAGGCACCCTGCGGCCCGAACACGATTTCGAAATCGTCCAAGCGTTCTGGCGTTACCGGCTCGAAACGAAGATCGTTATCCAAAGGCAAAGCTCCCGCCCTCTCTTGAGACTCGGAAGCTTAAGGCGTAATGTCCCGGCGTTCAATCTTTGTTCTCATCATGACGCCCGCGCCTGACAAGACACCCGGCTTCTGTCGCGACTGCCTTGCCGAGCAGAAGGGCGAGGCGCGCCGCTGCGTTTCCTGTGGCAGCCCCCGTCTCGTGCGCCATCGCGAACTCTACGCATTGACGCTTGCACATATCGATTGCGACGCCTTCTACGCAGCAGTGGAGAAACGCGACAATCCGGAGCTTGCCGACAAGCCTGTCATCATCGGCGGCGGCAAACGTGGTGTGGTTTCCACTGCCTGCTATATCGCCCGTATCCACGGCGTGCGTTCGGCCATGCCGATGTTCAAGGCGCTGGAGGCATGCCCTGAGGCGATCGTCATCCGCCCCGACATGGAGAAATATGTCCGTGTCGGGCGCCAGGTGCGCGCAATGATGCAGGATCTGACGCCGCTGGTGCAGCCGCTATCGATCGACGAGGCCTTCCTGGAGCTCGGCGGTACCGAGAGGCTGCATCACGATCCCCCGGCGCGTACGCTGGCCAAATTCGCTCGTCGCATCGAAAGGGAGATCGGCATCACCGTTTCGGTCGGGCTTTCCTACTGCAAATTCCTCGCCAAGGTCGCCTCCGACCTGCAGAAGCCGCGCGGCTTTTCGGTCATCGGCCGCGAGGAAGCGGTCGAGTTCCTGGCACCGCGTCCCGTCACCACGATCTGGGGCGTCGGCAAGGCCTTTGCGGCGACGCTGGAGGCGGACGGCATCCGTACCATCAGCCAATTGCAGCAGATGGAGGAGAACGACCTGATGCGCCGCTACGGCAGCATCGGTCAGCGGCTCGCCCGGCTGTCGCGCGGCATAGACGACCGCGAAGTGCATCTCAACGATGCGGCCAAGAGCGTCTCGTCCGAGACGACTTTCTTCGACGATATCTCACGTTATGACGATCTGGTGCCGATCCTGCGCAACCTCTCCGAAAAGGTCTCCTGGCGGCTGAAAAAAAACGGCATTGCCGGCCAGACCGTGGTTCTGAAGATGAAGAGCGCCGATTTCAAATCGCGCACCCGCAACCGCAGGCTCGAAAACCCGACCCAGCTTGCCGACAAGATCTTCCGCACCGGGCTCGAGCTTCTCGAAAAAGAGACTGACGGTACGAAGTTCCGCCTGATCGGCATCGGCGTCACCGATCTCGGCGATGCCGCCCGCGCCGATCCGCCCGATCTGATCGACCAGCAATCGGGCCGGCGAGCGGCGGCCGAAGCGGCGATGGACAAGCTGCGCGACAAGTTCGGCAAGCGGACGGTCGAGACCGGCTATACGTTCGGCAACAGCAAGCGCGATCACTAGCGCATAATCCCGAAAATCTGCATCGATTTTCGGGGTTATGCGCAGATTCAAAGTGATAGAGCGTCCTTAGCGCGTCAGAAAAGACGCACGGCGCTCTAACGCGTGAGGCCTGTCAGCCAGGCGGCCTATAAAATCTTCCTTAAACTTCGTCCCATAATGTGCCGGGCAAGTATTGCGTATGGTTGGGTATCATGTTCTCGCGTCTCGTCTTCGGCCTCGGCTTGCTGTCGGCCACCGCACTCGTGCACCCTGCTCTTGCCGCGGATGCTGCGCGCACGCTGCAGATCTTCGTCTCGAAGGACAAGCAGTCGCTTGCGGTCTATGACGGCACCGAGGTCGTCGCGACCTCGAAGGTCTCGACCGGCAAGGACGGCCACACGACGCCGAGCGGCATCTTCTCGGTCCTGGAAAAGCAGAAATACCACGAATCCAATCTCTATTCGGCGGCCCCGATGCCGTTTATGCAAAGGCTGACCTGGTCCGGCATCGCCCTGCACGAATCCAATTCCGTGCCGCGTTATCCGGCCTCGCATGGCTGCGTGCGCATGCCCGGCGCCTTCGCAAAAATGCTCTATGGGATGACCGATCCCGGTGTCCCGGTCATTATCAGCGACGGTGAACTGGTGCCGCAGCCGATCGACCATCCGACCCTTTTCCATCCGGATGCACCGGCGGCGATGCCACTGCTTTCGGACGTCGAACTGCGGCCCTCAATGCCCGACAGCCCCGAGAAGCCGGTGCAGGTGGCGATGAACGATACCGCTGCAATGCCGATGCCGGCAGCGCAGCCGATTGCGGCGCCCGAACCCGAGCCGCCGTCCGAGCCGATCAGCATGCTGATTACGCGCCGAACGCTGCGCGAGACGGTGATCGACATCCAGGCCCTGCTCAACCAGCTCGGTTTTTCCGCCGGCAATCCGGACGGCTTGCTCGGTCCGTCGACCGTGCAGGCGATCAAGGCTTTCAAGACGCTGCGGCCGGCGGAATTTGCCGCCGACAAGAGCCTGGTCTCCGACACGCTCCTCAGAGAAGTCTATGCCGCGGCTGGCAAGGGCGAGCCGCCGAACGGCGTCATCATGGTGCGGCAGGCCTTCAAGCCGATCTTCGAAGCGCCGGTGACGATCACCGATCCGGGATTGGCGCTCGGCACACATTTCTTCACGCTGCATGCAGTCGATGAAAGGGCCGGCACGGCCGACTGGCTCGGCATCACGCTGGAGAACAATCTGTCTCGCGAGACGATGAAGCGGCTCGGCATTACCAATCAGGAAAGCTCGATCATCACAGGCAAGCCGATCGCCCGTTCGCTCAGCCGGATTGCCATCCCCGATGAGACCCGCCGCAAGATCGACGCCCTCATCGCGCCCGGCTCGACGCTGACAATCTCCGATACCGGCCTCGGCCGGGAGACCGGCGAAGGCACGGATTTCATCACAATCACCCGCGGGTGATGGCCATCACGCTAGAACAGGATGATTTTAAGCCGGGTCGGCCTAAAATCTGAATCCTGTTCAACACTAAATAGTTGGAGCATGATGTCGCCCGAAAACCGTTCACACTTTTCGGCATCATGCTCTGATGCGTGTCGCCCAAAAGTGCGCAGCGGTTTCGGGATAAAAACATGCACAAATCAAAGACTTAAAGCGCGTCGCATGAATCCGGATTGTCGCGGCGCGCTTTAGGCTGATCAGACAAGCTCGACGTCGACGACGCCGGGGGCCGCACGAAGGGCGGCGGCGATCTCCGGCGTGATGCGGTATTTCTCCGGCAGCGCCACTTCCACCTCGCGTTTGCCCTCCTCCTTGATGACAATGAATGAAACGAGGCCATCGCCCTTGGCGTTCAAATGGCCGGCAACCATTCTCAGCGGTCCGGAATCGCGGACATAGACGCGCAGCGCCTTCTGCATCTGCAGCGACTTTTCCTCCAGCGACTGGATCGTCTGGATGCGCAGGCCGATGCCCTCCGGCCGCTCCTCGCCCGTCGCCGTCAGCACGAAGGATTTGCCTGACTCCAACACGTCGCGATACTGGTTCAGCATTTCCGAAAACAGCACCGCTTCGAACTGGCCCGAAGAATCCGAAAAGACGATGATGCCCATCTTGTTGCCGGTGCGAGTCTTGCGCTCCTGCTTGGAGATGACGGTGCCGGCAAGGCGCGCATTGGCCGCCCCCTGTTTGATGGCTGCGGAAAACTCGGCAAAGGTCTGCACCCGCATCTTCTGCAGGATGTTGTTGTAGGAATCGAGCGGGTGGGCTGTGAGATAGAAGCCCAGCACCTGGAATTCCTTGAGCAGCCGCTCGGATGGGAGCCAGGGCGAGAACGGCGGCAGGGAGATCTTCTCAGGCCCCGACGTCAACGTACTGCCGAAAATGTCCGACTGGCCGCTCAGCTTGTTCTCCTGGGCGCGCTGGGCATAACCGAGAATGCGGTCCAGGCCGGCAGCTAGCTGGGCGCGGTCCATGTCGAAACAATCGAAGGCGCCGGCATAGATCAGGCTTTCGAGCACGCGGCGATTGACCTGACGCGGATCGATGCGCAGGCAGAAATCCTCGATGCTGGCAAAGGGCTTGTCGCCACGCACCTCGACGATATGGTCGACGGCGGATTCGCCGACGCCCTTGAGGGCGGCGAGCGCGTAATAGATGCGGTTGTTGCCGGTCTCGAAATGGCGGAAGGAAGTCTGCACCGAGGGCGCGATCACCTCGATGCCGAGGCGCTTGGCATCCTGGCGGAAATCATTGACCTTTTCCGTGTTGGACATGTCGAGCGTCATCGAGGCGGCGAGGAATTCGACCGGATAATGCGCCTTCATGTAGGCCGTCTGGTAGGAGACGATGGCATAGGCGGCGGCATGCGACTTGTTGAAGCCGTAATTGGCGAACTTCGCCAGCAGTTCGAAGATATTGTCGGCCTGCGGCTTCGATACGCCATTCTTGACGGCGCCAACGACAAAGCGTTCGCGCTGCTGGTCCATCTCGGCCTTGATCTTCTTACCCATGGCGCGACGCAGAAGGTCGGCTTCGCCCAGCGAATAGCCGGACAGCACCTGGGCGATCTGCATCACCTGTTCCTGGTAGACGATGACGCCCTGGGTTTCCTTGAGCAGGTGGTCGATCATCGGATGGATCGATTCCAGCTCTTCGTCGCCGTGCTTGCGGGCATTGTAGGTCGGGATGTTCTCCATCGGGCCGGGACGATAGAGCGCCACCAGCGCGATGATGTCCTCGATGCAGTCCGGCTTCATGCCGATCAGCGCCTTGCGCATGCCGGCACTTTCCACCTGGAACACGCCGACCGTCTCGCCGCGCGACAGCATCTCGTAGGTCTTCTTGTCGTCGAGAGGAATGGCCGCGAGATCGACCTTGACGCCGAGCTTGGCGACGAAATCGACCGCGACCTTCAGCACGGTCAGCGTCTTCAGGCCGAGGAAGTCGAACTTGACGAGGCCTGCCTGCTCCACCCATTTCATGTTGAACTGGGTGACCGGCATGTCCGAGCGCGGATCGCGATACATCGGCACCAGCTTGGAAAGCGGCCGGTCGCCGATGACGATGCCGGCGGCATGTGTCGAGGCATGGCGATAAAGCCCCTCGATCTTCTGGGCGATGTCGAGCAGCCGCGCGACAACAGGTTCTTTCGCCGCCTCCTCCTGCAGCTTCGGCTCCTCCTCGATCGCCTTGGACAGCGGCGTCGGATTGGCGGGATTGTTCGGCACCAGTTTGCAGATCTTGTCGACCTGGCCATAGGGCATTTCCAACACGCGGCCGACGTCGCGAAGGGCGGCGCGCGCCTGCAGCGAACCGAAGGTGATGATCTGCGCCACCTGCTCGCGGCCATACTTGGCCTGGACGTAGCGGATCACCTCTTCGCGGCGATCCTGGCAGAAGTCGATGTCGAAGTCGGGCATCGAGACACGTTCCGGATTGAGGAAGCGCTCGAACAGCAGCGAAAAACGCAGTGGGTCGACGTCGGTGATCGTCAATGCATAGGCGACCAGCGAACCGGCGCCCGACCCGCGGCCGGGACCGACCGGAATGTCATGCTGCTTGGCCCATTTGATGAAGTCGGCAACGATCAGAAAGTAACCGGGGAAACGCATGCGCTCGATGACGCTGAGCTCGAATTCCAGCCGCTCGCGATAATCCTTCTCCTCGTAACCCGGCGACATGCCGAGCGTCGAAAGCCGCATGTCCAGCCCTTCGACCGCCTGGCGACGCAACTCGCTCGCCTCGGCGCGCTCGGCCTCCTCGGCATCGTCGGTCGCACCGGTGAAGCGCGGCAGGATCGGCTTTCGCGTCTTCAGCACGAAGGAGCAGCGCCTCGCGATCTCGATCGTATTTTCCAGCGCTTCCGGCAGGTCGGCGAAGAGCTTGGCCATCTCGGCCCGGCTCTTCAGATAATGATCCGGCGTCAGCCGGAAGCGGCTGTCGTCGGAGACGATGGCGTTGTGCGCGACCGCCATCAGCGCATCATGGGCGTCGTAGTCGTCGCGTGTCGGAAAGAACGCCTCGTTGGTCGCAACCAGCGGCAGGTCGTGGGCATAGGCGAGCCCGACAATCTTCTGCTCGTGCCGCTTGTCGTAAGTGCCGTGCCGCTGCAGCTCGACATAGAGCCTGTCGCCGAAGAGACGCTTCAGCGTCAGCAGCCGGGCTTCCGCCTGGGCCGGATGGCCTTCCTTGATCGCCACGTCGACCGGCCCGGTCAGGGCGCCGGTCAATGCGATCAGCCCTTCCGTGCCTGCCTCCTCCAGCCAGGAGGCACTGATATGAACGGCCTGATTGCTCTCGCCGCCGAGATAGGCGCGGCTGACGAGATCGACCAGCCTTTCGTAACCGGCATCCGTCGCAGCGAGAAGAACGATCGCCGGCAGCTTGACCAGGGCCTGCTGGCCGCCGCGCTTTTCCGTTTCCAACCCGTCTTCCATGTCGATCGAGACCTGGCAGCCGATGATCGGCTGCAGGCCATCCTCCATCGCCTTCTGGGAGAATTCGAGGGCGACGAACAGATTGTTGGTGTCGGTAATCGCAATCGCCGGCTGGCTGTCGCCGGTCGCCTTGTAGAGGATCTTCTTCAGCGGCAGTGCGCCCTCGAGGAGCGAATAGGCGGAATGGACCCTCAGGTGGATGAAGCCCGGCGTGCCGCCGGTCGCCTCACCCGTTGAACCCTTTGCCGTATCCGCCATGACATGCCTTCCCAATCACCCGAATGAATCGGACGCATTGTCGGCATAGAGGGCGATGATGTCCAGAAGAAGTCCCGCATCCGGGCCGCATGATTGCCATGCAGTCCCCTGAAAACTTTAGAGCGCCATGACGATGAGCGAGAAGCTGGCAACGAACATTGCGATGGAGGTGAATGCTGCGATATCACGGATCATGTCAGTCATCGGGCTCTCCTTTACTCGTTATGTTGTCAATTTGTTCCATGTATGTTCTGTTGTCAACAGGAATCTTTTCCTTCTTTCTTGTGTTTGAAAAATGCCGGGATGCGCACCTTCGAATCGCTGGGAGCCAGTACCCGATGATATGGGCGGCAGCTGTCCCTTCTGGCCTGCCACAGATCGGTCATGGCGCCTAGACGGCCAGCCTCCTCGAGGCGACCCGTTTATTTCAAATCTTTGTTCCTCTTTTGTTCTTTACACCTCGCAGCATATTTGCCAGCATCCAGCCGAGAAGAGGAGAACGAGATGTTCGATATTCCGATGCTGAACGAATTCGTCGTGGAGGCGAAGGCTGCGACCTATGTCGGCGGCGGCGTGGCGCGCGTACCCTGCCGGCCGAGCTCCCACGATATCGGTTACGAACGCGGCGACTGGCGCTATCTCGACAGCTATTTCGGCGGCACCGATTTCGCCGGACAGGAGGTGGTGTGGCTTGCCGACGAGCCCATCTGGGCGATGAATTATTTCGGCTGCGTCATCGCGCCGAAGCTCATCGACGGCACAGTAGCCGGGACGGTGATCAAGGCTGCACTTTCGGCGATGTATCGAGAGGGCCGATTTCTTGGCGGAATGGAATTCGACCATCCTTTCGGCCGCTATCTCGATCGCAACGAAGGCTGCTGCGAGCGGTTCAGCGGCCACGAATGCATCATGGTCGGCGGCCAGAAGGCCTATGCGCTTGATTATCGCGGCGGGCTGATCGTGCCCTGATCACAGCCTTAAAGCGCATCGCGTCAATCTGGATTCATGCGATGCACATTAAGTCTCTGATTTATGCATGTCGTTATCCCAAAACCACTGCAGGCTTTTGGGCGACATGCATCAGAAATCGACGATCTTGCCGTCAGAGATCGTCACGCGGCGATCCATGCGGCGGGCGAGCTCGTGATTATGGGTGGCGATGAGGGCAGCAAGGCCGGACTGACGCACCAACGCTTCCAGCGCATCGAAGACGTAGCTTGCCGTTTCGGGATCGAGATTGCCGGTCGGCTCGTCGGCAAGAAGAAGAGTCGGCGCATTGGCGACGGCACGGGCAATCGCAACGCGCTGCTGCTCGCCGCCGGAAAGCTCGCCCGGGCGATGCGAGCCACGATGGCCGATGCGCATATAATCGAGAAGCTGGCCGGCCCGCTCTCCGGCTTCCTTCCAGGACAGCCCGGCGATCAGTTGCGGCATCATGATATTTTCAAGCGCCGAGAATTCCGGCAGCAGGTGATGGAACTGGTAGACGAAGCCGATTTCACTGCGGCGGATCGCAGTGCGTTTCTCGTCGCTCAGGCCGTCACAGGCATGGCCGTTGATGTTGACTTCACCGCCGTCCGGATGCTCCAGCAGGCCGGCGATATGCAGCAGCGTCGATTTGCCGGTGCCGGAGGGCGCGACAAGAGCGACGATCTCGCCCTTCGACATCGAAAAATCCGCGCCCTTCAGGATCGGGAGCAGCGTATGGCCCTGCCCGTATTGGCGCTCGACGCCGGTAAGCTTGAGAACGACGTTGCGATTCATGAAGGCGGCATTCCTTATTCGTAGCGCAGGGCCTGCACCGGATCGAGCCTGGAGGCACGCCAGGCCGGGAAAATGGTCGCGATGAAGGAGAGCGTCAGCGCCATGACGACGATCGAGATCGTTTCGCTGAGATCCATCTCGGCCGGCAGTTGGCTGAGGAAATAGACCTGCGGATTGAAGAGCACGGTGCCTGAAATCCAGGAGAAGAACTGGCGGATGGATTCGATGTTGACGCAGACGAGGACGCCGAGCAGAACGCCGGCAATGGTACCGACAATGCCGATCGCCGCCCCGGTCATGAAGAAGATGCGCATGATCGCACCGGCGCTGGCGCCCATGGTGCGCAGGATGGCGATATCGCTGCCCTTGTCCTTCACCAGCATGATGAGGCCGGAGATGATGTTCAGAGCCGCCACGAGCACGATCAGCGTCAGGATCATGAACATGACGTTGCGCTCGACCTGCAGCGCCGAGAAGAAGGTCTGGTTGCGCTGGCGCCAGTCGGTGATGGCGATCTGGCGGCCGGCCGCCTCCTCCACCTTGGGCCTTAGATTGTCGATATCGTCGGGGTTGTCGACGAAGAGCTCGATCGACTGCACCAGTCCCTCGGCATTGAAAAAGAGCTGCGCTTCCTCGAGCGGCATGAAGATGATCGAGGAGTCATATTCCGACATGCCGATCTCGAAGAGCCCGGAGATCTTGTAGGACTTGATGCGCGGATTGACGCCCATCGGCGTGATGTCGCCTTCCGGCGAGGTCAGCGTGATGAGGTCGCCGACGCGCAGACCGAGCTGGTCGGCCATGCGGGTGCCGATCAGCACGCCTTCGCCGGAGGCATAACCCACCATGTCGCCTGATTTGATGTTGTCGGAGATCGTCTTGAGCTTGGTCAGGTCCTCGGCGCGCGCGCCACGCACCAGCGCACCGGTGCTGCCGCCGGCCTGGGCGGAGGCGAGCACCTGGCCTTCCACCAGGGGTAGCGCCATCTTGATGCCGGGTACGGCGGCGAGCTTGCCGCTGAGGACAGGATAATCGGTGAAGGGGCCGTCGACCGGCTGGACGATCATGTGGCCGTTGATGCCGAGAATACGCGAGACGAGTTCGGTGCGGAAGCCGTTCATCACGGCCATGACGATGATCAGCGTCGCAACACCCAGCATGATGCCGACGAAGGAGAAGCCGGCGATGACTGAAATGAAGGCCTCCTTGCGGCGGGCGCGCAGATAACGCCACGCCACGAGGCGTTCAAAGGTGGAAAATGGCTTGCCAGCCGGACCCAAGCCGGATTTTGAACTCCGGTCCACTGCTGCCTCTGCCATTTCGCCTCCGTTTCCTAAGCCACAAACCGATTGATCGCCGCTTCGATGGTCATCGTTTCGCGGGCGCCGGTCTTGCGGTCTTTCACCTCAACTTCGCCGTTTGCGACCGCGCGCGGGCCGGCGATGATCTGGACAGGCACACCGATCAAGTCGGCGGTCGCGAATTTGGTGCCGGCCCGGTCGTCGGTATCGTCGTAGAGCACATCCTTGCCGGCCTTGGTCAGCGCGGCATAGATCAGCTCGCAGGTATCGTCGCAGGCCTGATCGCCCGCCTTCATGTTGATCACAACGATATCGAAGGGCGCGACCGATGCCGGCCAGATGATTCCGTTATCATCATGCGATGCTTCGATGATGGCGGGAACAAGGCGTGTCGGGCCGATGCCGTAGGAACCCATGTGAACGAAGTGTTCCTTGCCATCAGGTCCCTGCACTTTCGCGCCCATCGGCTCGGAATATTTCGTGCCGAAGTAGAAGATATGGCCGACCTCGATGCCGCGTGCCGACAGGCGGTCGCCTTCGGGAACGGCGTTGAAGGCCGCCTCGTCGTGCATTTCCGAGGTCGCCGCATAGAGCGAGGTCCACTTGTCGAAGATCGCCTGCAAACCCTCGACACTGTCGAAATCGGTATGTTCACCAGGAATATCGAAATCGACGAAATCCTTATGGCAGAAGACCTCGGATTCGCCCGTGTCGGCGAGGATGATGAATTCATGGCTGAGCTTGCCGCCGATCGGGCCGGTGTCGGCGCGCATCGGTATGGCGCGCAGGCCGAGCCGGTCGAAGGTTCTGAGATAGGCGGCGAACATCTTGTTATAGGAATGCTCCGCCCCTTCGCGCGTCAGATCGAATGAATAGGCATCCTTCATCATGAATTCGCGCGAGCGCATGGTGCCGAAGCGCGGACGGATCTCGTCACGGAACTTCAGCTGGATATGATAGAGATTAAGCGGCAGGTCCTTGTAGGACTTGATGGAGGAGCGGAAAATATCCGTCACCATCTCTTCGTTGGTGGGGCCGTAGAGCATCGGCCGATCCTGACGGTCCTTGATGCGTAGCATCTCCTTGCCGTAGGCGTCATAGCGGCCGCTTTCCTGCCAGAGCTCGGCCGATTGCAGGGTCGGCATCGAAAGCTCGATGGCGCCGGCACGGTTCTGCTCCTCGCGGATAATGGCGTTGACCTTGTCCAACACGCGTTTGCCCAGCGGCAACCAGGAATAGATGCCCTGTGACTGCTGGCGGATCATGCCGGCGCGCAGCATCAGCCGGTGCGAGACGATTTCCGCCTCCTTGGGATTTTCCTTGAGGATGGGCATGAAATAACGGGACAGACGCATGGCGGATTCCGGAGCAGTTGAGATCCCGCGGCAGGCGGAATCGAAGGCAAGTGTTGATGTGGGAGCGTTCATAGCCGCTTCGCGGCAGGAAGGAAACCCGCAACGGATGTCGGCAACCTCCCGGAAGCGCATGTTCGCACCCGCAAAATGGAAGGGCGTGAAAAAGCGCGTGTTTATAAGGACTTGAACGAAAATCTTGTCAACAGAAAAATTTTGCTAGAGTGTAGCAAAAATGCAAAAAAAGCTGATGACAAAGCCCAATGTTTGAGCTAGTTTTAGCTCACAAAACAGGCAGGGAGTTAAATTCTTGCCGAATTCGCGGTCAAGTCTTGGGAGGATCAGATCTTAGGCGCGCTCGTCGCAGCCCCGGCAACGGTTACAGATCACGCGATACTTAAAACAAGGCTTTTAGCCTTGTTTTTTTTTGGCATTTCGGCCTCGCCCCATCCAAAAGTCCCGCCGACTTCCGTAACGGGATGATCCTCATTCCGTTACGCGAGCTCTTTGCCGCAACAGCATGACGCTGGTATGACGAAGTTCGCTTTCATTAAGCTTGCATCTGCTCAAAGTTTGAGCAAAAGCCACGGCTCAATAGAAGCTGGGGCCGAGTTGCGGCAGGGCATCGAAGCCCCAGCCGAAATAGGTGTCGCAGACATACCATAGGCCGTAGATCAGAGCCGAAATCAGCGTCGTCAGCGAAAACACGAAAGCAGCGCGAAACCGGGTGGGCGCGCTCGGAACGGTGCCGAGCACGACGTCGTTGTCGTCCGCCTGGGTGCGCAGGCCGATCGGCAGGACGGCAAAAAGCGTCATCCACCAGATGATGAAGTAGACGGCAAATCCCTGAAGAAAGATCTGGAGCATTATGGTTCCCGTTGATGCCGCGCTGATATCGCGTCCTTATACGGCGGAATGGCGACCAACTCAAAGCAGGCGAAGCGTTTAACCGCCTTCTGGTCACTCTGCCGCAGCAGGGCTTTCACTCTGCCGCAAGCTCAGGCCTGTTCGAGTTCGATCAGCGTGCCGAAGAAATCCTTGGGATGCAGAAAGAGCACCGGCTTGCCATGCGCGCCGGTTTTCGGCTGGCCGTCGCCGAGCACCCTGGCGCCCGCCTCTACCAGTCGGTCACGGGCGAGAAGAATATCGTCCACCTCGTAGCAGATGTGGTGCATGCCGCCGGATGGGTTCTTTTCGAGGAAGGCTGCGATCGGCGAAGTATCGCCGAGCGGCTGCAGCAATTCTACCTTGGTGTTCGGCAATTCGACGAAAACGACGGTGACGCCATGCTCCGGCAGAGCCTGCGGCTGCGACACGGCAGCACCCAGCCTATCGCGATAGGCCGCCGTCGCCGCGGCCAGGTCGGGCACTGCGATGGCGATATGGTTGACCCGGCCGAGCATGGTCAGACCCTGGTGACGAAGGCGGTGACGACGGGCTTCTTGCCCCAGGCCTGGTTCGCAGCAGAGCGAATGGCGCGGCGCACGGCCTCCTGCAGCATATCGATATCCTTGCGACGGGCGCGCGGAATGCTCTCGATGGCGCTGATCGCGGCGTCGAAGAGGGTGTCCTCCATCTCCTCGCCCTCGTCGTCATAGACCGGCAGGCCGATCGAAACGAGATCGGGATCGCCGACGATGTCATAGCGGGCGTCGAGCACGACGTTAACAGCGACATGGCCGACATAGGAGAGCTTCTTGCGCTCGCCGATACCCATCTCGTCGAAATCGCCGATCAGCGTGCCGTCCTTATAAATGCGGCCATGCGGCGCCTCGCCGATCACCTCGACGGGACCGGGCGCCAGCCGCAGGATATCGCCGTTGCGCACGCGCGGCACCACGGCGATGCCGGATTGCTCGGCAAGTTCCTTGTGCGCCGTCAGATGCGTCGCCTCGCCGTGCACCGGCACGACGATCTTCGGCCGCGTCCACTCGTACATCCTCTGCAACTCGTTGCGGCGCGGATGGCCTGAAACGTGGACCAGCGCCTCGGTATCGGTGATGATGTGCACACCTTGCTCGACGAGGCCGTTCTTGATGTCCTGGATCGCCTTCTCGTTGCCGGGAATGGCGCGCGAGGAAAAGACGACGATATCGCCTGCCGCAAACGCCACATTGCGCATCTCGTCGCGGGAGAGCTTGGCAAGTGCTGCCCGCGCCTCGCCCTGGCTGCCGGTCAGGATGACGACCACCTTGTCGCGCGGGATATAGCCGTATTCGTCCTCGGAGATGAAGGGCTTCACGCCTTCCATCAGGCCGATGTCCTGGGCGACGTTGACGACGCGCTTCAGCGAACTGCCGAGCAGTAGCACTTCACGGCCTGCCGCCTCGGCAGCCTCGGCAACGGTACGGATGCGCCCGACATTCGACGAGAAGGTGGTGATCGCCACCCGGCCCTCGGCATTCTCGATGATCTTACGCAGGCTTTCGGACACATCCTTCTCGGAGGGCGAAACACCGTCGCGCAACGCATTGGTGGAATCACACATCAGCGCCAGCACGCCCTCGTCGCCGAGCTGGCGGAAACGTGTCTCATCGGTCAGGGGGCCGAGCGAAGGCTCGTGGTCGATCTTCCAGTCGCCGGTATGGATGACATTGCCGACCGGCGTGCGGATCATCAGCGACATCGGCTCGGGGATCGAATGGTTGACGGCCACACCTTCGATGCTGAAGGGGCCGACATTGATCGTATCGCCTGCCTTGAACGGCGTCACCGGCACTTCGCCGATCGTCGCCTTCTCGAAATTTCGCTTGGCTTCGAGCAGGCCTGATGTAAAGCCAGAGGCATAGACCGGCACGTTGAGGCCGGGCCAGAGGTCGGCGAGCGCACCATAATGGTCCTCATGCGCATGGGTGATGATGATCGCCTTGAGGTTCTTTCGTTCGCTGGCGAGGAAGCGGATATCGGGCAAAACGAGGTCGACACCCGGCAGGTCAGGCCCCGGAAAAGTGACGCCACAATCGACCATGATCCACTGGCGATGCTCGGGCGGGCCATAGCCATAGAGAGCGAGATTCATGCCTATCTCGCCAACGCCGCCCAGAGGCAGGAATACCAGTTCGTCCTGTTTCGCCATAATTTTCGTTTGTTCCGCTATCCAAAAAACACATCACCGGCAGCAATGGGCATTATCCTGCCAGCGCCGGTATCGAGCATCAACAAGCCATTATCATCAATTCCCGCGAATTGTCCGGAAATCGATCTGTCCGGCAAATTCACCGTAATCTTTTCGCCGATGCCGCAGGCGATCGCGCGCCAGAGCGCCGTGATCTCGCCGATGCCGCGGCCCTGGTCCCATATTTCAAGCACTTCCGCCGTGGCGGCGAAGAGATGCGCGAAGAGTTCCTCCGGCGAAGCCGCGCTTCCCTGCTGACGCAGGCAGGTGACCGGGTAAAGCGGATTGTCCGGCATCACAGAGATATTGATCCCAATGCCGACGATCAGCGCGTAACGTCCGTCCGGCAGCCCCTCACCTTCGACGAGAATGCCGCAGGTCTTCTTTCGACCGATGAGGATATCGTTCGGCCATTTGACCTCGAGCGGTTCGGCACCCGGCGGCAGCACCCGGCGGATCGCCTGATGCACCGCAACGGCGATCGCCAGCGGCAGAGAGCCCAGGCGCTCCATCGGGGCCGGGTCGATCAGAAGAAGAGAAGCGTAGAGATTGCCGCGTTCGGAAACCCAGAGCCTGCCGCGGCGGCCGCGGCCGCCCGTCTGCCTCTCGGCGGTCACCCAGAGATTACCGCCATCGCCCGCCCGAGCCCGGGCGAGGCATTCGCTGTTGGTAGACGATGTTTCCGACAGAGCCTCGTGCCTGAAATCGCCGAGCGATATCCGGCGCCGTCTGTCGGAAGCCATCAAAAGAGCGTCGCAGCGGCAAGCTCTGCCGCGCCACCGATCGGGCCGCCGATGAGGACATAGGCGGTGACGAAGAGACCGGAGAGACCGAAGACCAGACGCAGCGTTCCGGAGACACGGGCGAATTCGCCGGTCGCCTCATCGAACCACATCAGCTTGATGACACGCAGATAGTAGTAAGCGCCGACGACCGAGGCGAGAACGCCGATGATGGCGAGCGCATAGAGCTTGGCCTCGATGGCGGCAACGAAGACGAAGTACTTCGCGAAGAAGCCGGCGAGCGGCGGGATGCCGGCGAGCGAGAACATCAGCGCCGTCAGCACCACGGCCATGAACGGGTTCGTTGTGGAGAGGCCGGCGAGATCGTTGACCTCCTCGACGACGGTGCCGTCCTTGCGGCGCATCGACATGATGATCGCAAAGCTGCCGAGCGTCATGACCATGTAGATGACCATATAAAGCATAACGCCGGTGACGCCGGTCTGGTTGCCGGCGGCAAGGCCGACCAGCGCATAACCCATATGACCGATCGAGGAATAGGCCATCAGCCGCTTGATGTTCTTCTGGCCGATCGCGGCAAACGAGCCGAGCAGCATCGAGGCGATCGAGATGAAGACGACGACCTGCTGCCAGTCCGCCAGAACCGGGTGGAAGGCGGTGATGACGATGCGGGTCATCATCGCCATGGCGGCGACCTTGGGTGCTGCGGCAAGGAAGGCGGTGACCGGCGTCGGCGCGCCTTCATAAACGTCCGGCGTCCACATGTGGAAGGGAACGGCCGAGATCTTGAAGGCGATGCCGGCGAGGATGAAGACCAGGCCGAAGATGAGGCCGAGCGAGCGCGCACCCTCGACGGACAGCGCCTGGGCGATCTCGGAGAAGTGGGTGTGGCCGGTGAAGCCATAGATCAGCGACATGCCGTAGAGCAGCATGCCGGAGGAAAGCGCGCCGAGGACGAAATATTTCAGGCCGGCTTCGGTCGACTTCAGGCTGTCACGGTTGATCGCGGCGACGACATAAAGCGCCAGCGACTGCAGTTCCAGCGCGAGATAGAGCGAGATCAGGTCGTTGGCCGAGATCATCAGCAGGATGCCGAGGGTCGCAAGCACCAGGAGAACCGGGAACTCGAACTTGTCGAGCTGATTTTCGCGGGCGTGGCCGATCGACATGAACATGGCAACCAGCGAACCGATGAGCGCCACCAGCTTCATGAAGCGCGAGAAGCCGTCGGCCATGTAGACGCCGCCATAGGCAAGGCCTTCTGCCGGCACGAAGAGCAGCCACAGGCCGGAGGCCAGGAGCAGGACGATGGCGAGGCCGGTGACGACAAGGCCCGACCGCTCGCCTGAGAAGACGCCGACCATCAACAGGACAAGGGCGCCGACCGCGAGGATGAGCTCCGGCGCGGAAAGATGCAGACTGAGGAGAATTGTTTCAGCGGTCATGTCCAATAAGTCCCGTCATCATTTCATAGACAGCGCAACATTCTGCGCTGCGTGCACGGCGGCCGTGTAGTTGTTGACCAGCAGATCCACCGAGGCGGCCGTCGCATCGAAGACCGGAGCCGGATAAACGCCGAAGAAGATGGTCAGCGCGACCAGCGGGTAGAGGATCAACTGTTCGCGTCTGGAAAGATCGAGCAGCGCCTTCAGCTTCTCCTTCTCCAGCGCGCCGAAGATCACCCGGCGATAAAGCCAGAGCGCGTAGGCGGCCGAGAGGATGACGCCGGTTGCGGCAAAGAGCGCCACCCAGGTATTGACACGGAAGACGCCGATCAGCGTCAGGAATTCGCCGATGAAGCCCGACGTGCCGGGAAGCCCGACATTTGCCATGGTGAAGACCATCATCGCCACGGCATATTTCGGCATATTGTTGACGAGGCCGCCATAGGCGTTGATCTCGCGGGTGTGGGTACGGTCGTAGACGACGCCGACGCAGAGGAAGAGCGCGCCGGAGACGATGCCGTGCGAGAGCATCTGGAAGATCGAGCCCTGGACGCCCTGCATGTTGGCGGCAAAGATGCCCATGGTCACGTAGCCCATGTGCGCCACGGAGGAATAGGCGATGAGCTTCTTGATATCATCCTGCATCATCGCCACCAGAGAGGTATAGATGATGGCGATAACGGACATGGCGAAGACAAGCGGCGCGAAATAATCGGACGCCACCGGGAACATGCCGAGCGAGAAGCGGATGAGACCGTAGCCGCCGAGCTTCAGCAGAACGCCGGCCAGGATCACCGAACCTGCCGTCGGCGCCTGAACGTGGGCATCCGGAAGCCAGGTATGGACCGGCCACATCGGCATCTTCACCGCGAAGGAGGCGAAGAAGGCAAGCCATAACCAGGTCTGCAGCGCCGGCGGGAACTTGTAGGCGAGCAGCGCGGTGATATCGGTCGTGCCGGCCTGCCAGTACATCGCCATGATGGCGAGCAGCATCAGCACCGAGCCGAGCAGCGTATAGAGGAAGAACTTGTAGCTCGCATAGACGCGGTCCTTGCCGCCCCAGACGCCGATGATCAGGAACATCGGAATGAGGCCCGCCTCGAAGAAGACGTAGAAGAGCACGATATCAAGCGAGACGAAGACGCCGATCATCATCGTTTCGAGGATGAGGAAGGCGATCATATATTCCTTCAGGCGCTTCTCGATCGAGAGCCAGCTCGCCAGCACGCAGAAGGGCATGAGGAAGGTCGACAGGATGACAAACAGCATCGAGATGCCGTCGACGCCGACGTGGTAGCCGATGCCGGTGCCGAGCCAGTCATGCTTTTCGAGCATCTGGAAGCCCGGATTGGCATTGTCGAAGCCGGTCCAGATGAAAAGCGAGACGACGAAAGTGAAGACGGTGGTGATCAGCGAGATCCACAGCACGTTCTTCCGGCCGGTTTCGCTCTCGCCGTTCATCAATAGCAGGAGCACCACGCCGACGAGCGGCAGGAAGGTGACCGTTGAAAGAATAGGCCAATCGGTCATCAGAAGGAACTCCCGAGCATCATCCAGGTAACGAGCGCCGCAATGCCGATCAGCATGGCGAAGGCGTAGTGATAGAGGTAACCGGTCTGCAGGCGAACCACGCGATCGGTGACGGCGACGACGCGGGCGGCGACGCCGTTCGGGCCGTAGGTGTCGATGACGCCGACATCACCTTTCTTCCACAGGAAGCGGCCGAGTGCCTTGGCGGAGCGGACGAAGAGGAAGTCATAGAGCTCGTCGAAATACCACTTGTTCAACAGGAACTGGTAGAGCACGCGGTGCTGCTGCGCCAGGATGCGCGGCGTCTGCGGCGAGCGGATATACATGTACCAGGCGGTGACAAAGCCGAGGATCATAGCGATGAACGGGCTCAAGCCCACGAGCGCCGGAACATGGTGGAACTCTTCGACAAGTTCGTTCTCGGCGCCGGTGAAGAGCGCACCCTTCCAGAACTCGGCATATTCCTCGCCGTAGAAGCGACCTTCGAAGATCACGCCAGCAAGCACAGCGCCGATCGCGAGGAGATAGAGCGGCACCAGCATGACCTGCGGCGACTCGTGGACGTGGTGCATCACCTCGTGCGAGGCGCGTGGCTTGCCGAAGAAGGTCATGAAGATCAGGCGCCAGGAATAGAAGCTGGTGAACAGAGCCGCAATGACCAGCAGCGAGAAGGCAAAGCCCGAGACCGGCGAATGCGATGCATAGGTCGCCTCGATGATCACGTCCTTGGAGAAGAAGCCGGCAAAACCGATCGGCGTGAAGGGAATGCCAAAACCGGTGATCGCCAGCGTGCCGATGATCATCAGCACGGCAGTAACTTTAATATGCGGCCACAGGCCGCCCATGTAGCGCATGTCCTGCTCGCCATCGACGGCATGGATGACCGAGCCGGCGCAGAGGAAGAGCAGCGCCTTGAAAAAAGCGTGCGTGAAGAGATGGAAGATCGCTGCGCCATAAGCCCCGGCTCCGAGTGCCACGAACATGTAGCCGAGCTGCGAGCAGGTGGAATAGGCGATGACACGCTTGATGTCGTTCTGCACGAGAGCGACTGTTGCCGCGAAGAAGGCGGTGATGGCGCCGATCACGGTGACGACAACCAGCGCATCCGGCGACAGTTCGAAGAGCGGCGACATGCGGGCGACGAGGAAGACGCCGGCGGTGACCATGGTGGCGGCATGGATCAGAGCCGAGACCGGGGTCGGGCCTTCCATGGCGTCCGGCAGCCAGGTGTGCAGCAGGAACTGCGCCGACTTGCCCATCGCGCCCATGAAGAGCAGCAGGCAGATGCCGGTCAGCGCATGCGCCTTATCGAGCTGCATGCCGAAGAGATTGAGGAACACCTCGCCCGCTTCGCCGCCTTCATGCGGGGCGAAGTTCGAGGCATTGGCGAAGATCGTGTCGAGGTTGATCGAGCCGAACAGCACGAAGACGCCGGCAATGCCGAGCACGAAGCCGAAGTCGCCGACGCGGTTGACGATGAAGGCCTTCATTGCCGCAGCCGTCGCCGACGGCTTCTTGAACCAGAAGCCGATCAGCAGATAGGAGGCGAGACCGACGCCTTCCCAGCCGAAGAACATCTGGGCAAGGTTGTCAGCGGTCACCAGCATCAGCATGGCGAAGGTGAAGAGCGAGAGATAGGCGAAGAAGCGCGGGCGATGCGGATCGGTATGCATGTAGCCGATCGAATAGACATGCACCAGCGTCGAGACCGTGTTGACGACGATCAGCATGACGGAGGTCAGCGTATCCACGCGCAGCGACCAGGAGACGTCGATGCCGCCGGACTGGATCCAGCGCAGCACCTCGACCTTGATCGGGCCACCTTCGGCATGGCCCATGCCGACGGTGAAGAAGACGACCCAGGACAGGATGGCGGCGATGATCATCAGGCCGCTGGTGACATATTCCGAAGCCTTGGCGCCGATCGAGCGGCCAAAAAGGC
This sequence comes from Rhizobium sp. PRIMUS64, assembly GCF_023006465.1. Lineage (NCBI taxonomy): Bacteria > Pseudomonadati > Pseudomonadota > Alphaproteobacteria > Hyphomicrobiales > Rhizobiaceae > Rhizobium > Rhizobium sp. PRIMUS64. The sequence goes on from NZ_JALBGX010000044.1 coordinate 31,942, forward strand.
CGGCGACGATTGCACCGATCAAGGGAAGAAAGACGATAGCCTTATAGAGGAACATGAGCCACTCAGCCCTTCATCATATTGACGTCTTCGACCGCGATCGAGCCGCGGTTGCGGTAGAAGACAACGAGAATTGCAAGACCGATCGCCGCTTCGGCAGCCGCGACCGTCAGGATGAACAGCGCGAAGACCTGCCCGACGATGTCGTTCAGGAAGGAGGAGAAGGCGACCATGTTGATGTTGACGGCGAGCAGGATCAGTTCGATCGACATCAGGATGACGATGACGTTCTTCCGGTTCAGGAAGATGCCGAAGACGCCAAGCGTGAAGAGGATGGCGCTGACCGTCAGGTAGTGGGAAAGTCCGATGACCATGTTCTTTGTTCCTTGACCTGCCTTTAGACGCCCTGCCCGGGCTTGACCGAAACCACCTCGACGGCGGTGGCCGGCGTGCGGGCAACCTGCCTGGGAATATTCTGCCGCTTGATGTTGGTGCGATGTCTCAACGTCAGCACGATCGCGCCGATCATGGCGACCAGCAGCACCAGACCGGCGATCTGGAAGAAATAGACGTAGTTGGTGTAGAGCACGTCGCCGAGAGCGGCGGTATTGGTGCGCTCGCTCAGCGCCGGGATCGGCATGGCGACTGATTTGGCGATCTCAGGCGAGATGACACTGCCACCGATGACGACGATCAGTTCGGCTGCGAGGATCACCCCGATCAGCCCGCCGATCGGCGCATATTCGAGAACGCCGGCCCTCAGTTCGGTGAAGTCGATATCGAGCATCATCACCACGAAGAGGAAGAGCACGGCGACGGCGCCGACATAGACGACAAGCAGGATCATCGCCAGGAATTCGGCACCGAGCAGCAGGAAGAGGCCGGCCGCATTGAAGAACACCAGGATCAGGAACAGAACCGAGTGAACCGGGTTCTTCGCCCAGATGACCATGAACGCCGACGCCACCGCGACAAAGGCGAAAAGATAGAAAAATAGAGCCTGCAGACCCATGTTGGTGCCTTTTTCATCTTCCCCCGGGCAGCCGGGAGTTTTTCTGCCCGATAGAACTTTGCGCGGCTGACCGGCAAAACTCCTGTGCATATTGACCGCGACCGAAGCGCTCAAGCTCCATTACGGCATTTCAAAAACTCGATCAGCGGTACGGCGAGTCGATCGCGATGTTGCGGGCGATTTCGCGCTCCCACCGGTCTCCGTTGTCCAGAAGCCGCGCCTTGTCGAAATAGAGCTCTTCGCGGGTTTCCGTCGCAAATTCGAAATTCGGGCCTTCGACGATCGCGTCGACCGGGCAAGCTTCCTGGCAGAAGCCGCAATAGATGCACTTCACCATGTCGATGTCGTAGCGCACCGTACGGCGCGTGCCGTCATTGCGGCGGGGACCCGCCTCGATGGTGATCGCCTGGGCAGGACAGATCGCCTCGCAGAGCTTGCAGGCGATGCAGCGTTCCTCGCCGTTCGGATAACGGCGCAGCGCATGCTCGCCGCGGAAACGCGGGGAGACCGGGCCTTTTTCGAAGGGATAGTTGATCGTCGCCTTCTGGCGGAAGAAATAGCGCATCGACAGAAAGAACGCGCCGACGAATTCCTTGAGAAACAGCGAGCTGATGGAGCCGGACAAGCTAGCCATCTTCAACCTCCAATTTTGCCGGAAACAAGAGCGGGCATGATCATGCCCAACCCGTCAGTTTCAGCACGAATGCAACGATGACGACCATGGCGAGCGACAGCGGCAGGAAGACCTTCCAGCCGAGGCGCATGAGCTGGTCGTAGCGGTAGCGCGGAACGAAGGCCTTGACCATCGCGAACATGAAGAACACCAGGCAGGCCTTCAGCGTGAACCAGATGATTCCTGGGACCCAGTTGAGGATCCAGATATCGACCGGGGGCAGCCAGCCGCCGAGGAAGAGGATCGTCGTCAGCGCGCACATCAGGCAGACGGCCGCATATTCGCCGAGCATGAACATCATGTAGGGCGAGGAGCCGTATTCGACCATGAAGCCGGCAACGAGTTCCGATTCAGCTTCCGGAAGGTCGAAGGGCGGACGGTTCGTCTCGGCGAGTGCCGAAATGAAGAAGATGATGAACATCGGGAACAGCGACAGCCAGTGCCAGTCGAGGAACGACGCCGGCAGGCCGAGCATGGTGCCGAGGCCGGTATGCTGCGCATTGACGATATCGGTCAGATTCAGCGAGCCGACGCAGAGAAGCACGGTGACGATGACAAAGCCGATCGAGACTTCATAGGACACCATCTGGGCCGCCGAGCGCAGCGCACCGAGGAACGGATACTTCGAGTTCGAAGCCCAGCCGCCCATGATGATGCCGTAAACCTCGAGCGAGGAGATCGCGAAAATATAGAGGATGCCGACATTGATGTTGGCGATCACCCATCCGTCGGCCAGCGGCACCACCGCCCAGGTGGATAGCGCCAGAAGCACCGTCACCAGCGGGGCAAGCAGGAACACCGCCTTGTTGGCGCCGGCCGGAATGATCGGCTCCTTGAAGACGAACTTCAAAAGGTCGGCGAAGGACTGAAACAGGCCGAAGGGACCGACGACGTTCGGCCCGCGGCGCAGCTGCACGGCCGCCCAGATCTTGCGGTCGGCGAGCAGCACGTAGGCGATGAAGACGAGCAGGCAGACGAGAAGCAGCAGCGACTGACCAATCATGATGATCGCCGGCCAGACATAGGTCGAAAAGAAAGAATCCATAGTCCCCTGCCCTTACTCTGCCGCGACTTTGAAGTTGTTGCGGGCCAATGCCGAGCACTCCGCCATGACAGCCGAGGCACGCGCTATCGGGTTCGTCAAATAGAAGTCTTTCACCGGCGACGCAAACCCGGATTTGTTCATCTTGCCGGCTTTTTTCGCAACTGCGGCAATTTGGGCGCTATCGGTTTCGGCGATCTCGTCGATGGCGGCGAAATGCGGGAAAGCGGCATAGAGGCGGACACGCAATTCGCTGAGCGAATCGAAGGGAAGCTTCTTGCCGAGCACGTCGGAAAGGGCACGGATGATCGCCCAGTCCTCGCGGGCGTCACCCGGCGCAAAACCTGCGCGATTGCCCATCTGGACGCGGCCTTCGGTGTTGACCCAGGTGCCGGACTTTTCGGTATAGGCTGCCGCCGGCAGGATGACGTCGGCATGGTGTGCGCCGTTGTCGCCATGCGAGCCGATATAGACGGTGAGCTTGGCCTTCTTGGCGGTGAAGTCGAGTTCGTCGGCACCGAGCAGGAAGAGCACGTCCATCGCCGTCAGCATCTCGGCAGCGTTGACGCCCTTGGTGCCCGGCACGAAGCCGAGATCGAGGCCGCCGACACGCGAGGCAGCGGTATGGAGGACGGCAAAGCCGTTCCAGCCTTCGACGACCGCGCCGACCGAACCGGCGAGCTTGGCAGCACTGGCGAGAACGCCGGCGCCATCGGTGCGCGACAGCGCGCCCTGGCCGATGATGATCATCGGCTTGGCGGCGTTCTTCAGCACGTCGGCGAAGGCGTGGGTGCCGTCGACCAGATCCTTCAGCGTGTCGGGACCGCCGCCGAGGTAATCATAGCTGTAGCGCAGTTCGCCCGGCTCGCCGATCACGCCGATCGGGAACTTGCCGCGGCGCCAGCGCTTGCGGATGCGGGCGTTGAGGATGGCGGCCTCGAAGCGCGGATTGGCGCCGATGATCAGCAGCGCATCGGCCTGGTCGATGCCCGATATGGTCGGGTTGAACAGGTAGCTTGCACGGCCGAGCGACGGATCGAGTGCCGCCCCATCCTGGCGACAGTCGAGATTGGCTGACCCCAGCGACTTCACCAGTTCGGAGAGCGCATACATCTCCTCGACGGAAGCGAGATCGCCGGCGATAGCGCCGATCTTGTCGCCCGAGGTCGCGCCGACCGCGGCCTTGATGGCGCCGAAGGCTTCGGCCCAGGTAGCGGGCTGCAGGCGGCCGTCGCGGCGAACATAAGGCCGATCGAGGCGCTGGGTCTTCAGGCCGTCCCAGATGAAGCGGCTCTTGTCGGAGATCCACTCTTCGTTGATCGTCTCATTGACGCGCGGCAGGATGCGCATGACTTCGCGGCCGCGGGTATCGACGCGGATCGCCGAACCGACGGCATCCATGACGTCGATCGATTCGGTCTTGTTCAATTCCCACGGGCGCGCGGTAAACGCGAAGGGCTTCGAGGTAAGCGCGCCGACCGGGCAAAGGTCGACGACGTTGCCCTGCAGCTCGGAGGTCATCGCCTGTTCGAGATAGGTGGTGATCTCGGCATCCTCGCCGCGGCCGATCAGGCCGAGTTCCGAAATGCCGGCGACCTCGGTCGTGAAGCGGACGCAGCGCGTGCAGTGGATGCAGCGGTTCATCACCGTCTTGACGAGCGGGCCGATATACTTGTCTTCGACGGCGCGCTTGTCTTCCTGATAGCGCGAGGTGTCGATACCAAAGGCCATCGCCTGGTCCTGCAGGTCGCATTCGCCGCCCTGGTCGCAGATCGGGCAATCCAGCGGATGGTTGATCAGCAGGAATTCCATCACGCCTTCGCGGGCCTTCTTGACCATCGGCGTGTTGGTGAAGACCTCAGGCAGTTCGCCGTTAGGGCCGCCGCGGATATCGCGCACGCTCATGGCGCAGGAAGCCTGCGGCTTCGGCGGTCCGCCCTTTACCTCGACGAGGCACATGCGGCAATTGCCGGCAACCGACAGGCGCTCGTGGAAGCAGAAGCGCGGAACCTCGGCACCGGCATCCTCACACGCCTGCAATAGCGTGAAATGATCCGGAACTTCGATCTCGTTGCCGTCAATCTTCAGTTTTGCCATCGTCGCTCAGTCCTGTTTCCCGTTTGCCTGATGACGGCAAACAAACCTATTTTTGCAACACTCTCATTGCCAAGCCGGATCTTTCGTCCTGCCGACATCTGATGTCGCCCAAATTCTCTGTCGCGCATTCCAGACCCGGAACCCGCACCGGCATCTACAGCTTGAGGTCCCCGCCCGTCCGCCGATCTGCCCATCCTTCCGGCCGATTGCACGGCCGGACAGTTCATTTCTTCCTGCGGCCCCGTCCCGCCAGAATTTTCGCCTGACCGGTCCAGTCGTCACGGCCGATGCGGCCATTGAAGCCGAGTTCGGCGTCGAGCCGGGCGATTTCCTCGTCGGTCCAGGCGGCGATCTCAGCGAAGTTGCGAATGCCCTTGGCATTCAGCACCTGCTCCAGCTTCGGGCCGATGCCGGCGATCAGCTTCAGATCGTCGGCCTTCCTACGCGCAACCGGTTTTGCCTTCACAGCCGGCTTTGGTTGGCTGGTCTTCACTTGGCTTGCTGGCTTCGTGTGGCTGGCTGGGGTCGGCTCGCTGACCGGCTTGACAACAGTCAGGGTCGGCCTTGCCTTCTTCTCAGCCGGCGGCTTGGTGAAAGCCCTGACATCCGGGCGAATATTCTCCGGCCGGATATCGACATCGGGCTTCAGTTCGTCCGGCGGCGTGTCATCGAGGGCGGCCGCGACCTTGCCGGTCGTTTCCAGGGCGCTCTGGAAGGCGCCGAAGAAGGCGCCCGCCATCTGGGTCGAGAAACCGAAGCCGATCGCCGTTGCGGCAGCAAAGGCTGCAGCGGGATGCGCCATCAGCGGATGCACCGGCATCGCCCGTGCATTTTCCAGCATCTCGGCGGCAAGACGGCCGAAACCGGCCGCGAAATCGGTGACTTCTTCCTTCTTCCCAACCTTGGATGCGTTGTCCGCCATGATTATTCAGCCGCCTCCAGAACCGCACCGTGATCGAGGGCGCTTGCCGTATACTGGTCGATGCGCTTTTCGATCTCGGGACGGAAGTTACGGATCAGACCCTGCACCGGCCATGCGGCTGCATCGCCCAGCGCACAGATGGTATGGCCCTCGATCTGCTTCGTCACCTGGAACAGCATGTCGATTTCGCGCTTCTGGGCATTGCCCTTGGCCATGCGTTCCATCACGCGCCACATCCAGCCGGTGCCTTCGCGGCAGGGCGTGCACTGGCCGCAGCTCTCATGCTTGAAGAAGGCGGAGATACGGGCGATCGCCTTGATGACGTCGGTGGACTTGTCCATGACGATCGCGGCGGCAGTACCGAAGGAAGAGCCGACGCCGCGCAGGCCGTCGAAATCCATCGGGCAATCGATGATGTCCTTGGCAGGAACGATCGGGCAGGACGCCCCGCCCGGAATGACGGCAAGCAGGTTGTCCCAGCCGCCGCGGATGCCGCCGGCATGGCGGTCGACCAGTTCGCGGAAGGTGATACCCATTTCCTCTTCGACCGTGCACGGCTTGTTGACGTGGCCGGAGAGCATGAACAGCTTGGTGCCGACATTGTTCGGGCGGCCGATGGCCGAGAACCAACCGGCGCCGCGGCGCAGGATCGTCGGCGCAACAGCGATCGATTCGACATTGTTGACCGTCGTCGGGCAGCCGTAGAGGCCCATATTGGCCGGGAACGGCGGCTTCAGGCGCGGCTGGCCCTTCTTGCCTTCGAGGCTTTCGAGCAGCGCGGTTTCCTCGCCGCAGATATAGGCGCCGGCGCCGTGATGGACGAAGATGTCCATGTCCCAGCCGAGCTTGTTGTTCTTGCCGAGCAGGCCATAATCATAGCATTCGTCGATCGCCGCCTGCAGCGCTTCGCGCTCTCTTATATATTCGCCGCGCACATAGATGTAGGCCGCATTGGCGCCCATGGCGAAGCTCGCGATGACACAGCCTTCGATCAGCGTATGCGGATCGTGGCGCATGATATCGCGGTCCTTGCAGGTGCCGGGCTCCGATTCGTCAGCGTTGACGACGAGGTAATGTGGGCGGCCGTCGCTTTCCTTCGGCATGAAGGACCATTTGAGACCTGTGGGGAAACCGGCGCCGCCACGACCGCGAAGACCAGACGCCTTCATCTCGTTGATGATCCAGTCGCGGCCCTTTTCGAGGATCTGCTTGGTGCCGTCCCAGTGGCCGCGGCTCATCGCGCCCTTCAGGGATTTGTCCTTGAGGCCGTAGATATTGGTAAAGATGCGGTCTTTATCTTGTAACATGCTTCACCTCTTACCGCGGCTTCTTGCCGAAGACCTTGATATATTCCGCTTCCCCGCCCTTGGCGAGCGCCTTGGCCTGCTTGACCCAGTCATCGCGCTCGATGCGGCCGCGGAAGTTCAGGTAGCCGTCGACCCATTCGCGTTCGGCCTTCTTCCAGCCTGCGACCTGCGCAAAGGTGAAGATGCCGATTTCGTTCAACGTCGCCTCGATTTTCGGGCCGACACCCGAGATCATCTTCAGATCATCCGGTGCGGCAGGCTTTTCGACGCCGGCCGGACGGTTCTTGTCGGTCAGAGCAGGCTTTGCCGCAGGGGCAGCTTCAGCCTTGACGGCAGCTTTCGGCGCCGGTTCGGCGGCCGCAGTGCCTGATATCGGCTGCTGCTCGGCAGCCTTTGCGTTTTTCGCAGCCGCCTTCGGCGCCGTTGCCGGCGTCTTCAGGGCAGCATTGGTCTCGGCGTCGGTGCTCTTCGGGCGCGCGGCCTCGGAGGGCGGAACCGGCGCGGCGTCGACTGGAGCCGACACGGTTTCGGCATTGGCCTTCTTGGCGCGCGTCCTTGCCTTCGGCTCTTCCGTCGTCAGCGAGGTCAGGCCGCCTTCAGGCGCCGAAAACACGCGGTCGATCTGGGTGCCGGGCTTGATGCTGGCGCCATTGCCGGCGGCAAAGACGTCGATGATCTCTTCGAGACGCTCGGGCGTCAGGTCCTCATAGGTGTCCTTGCCGATCATCACCATCGGGGCGTTGACACAGGCCCCGAGACATTCGACCTCTTCCCAGGACAACGTTCCTTCGGCGTTACGCTCGAAGGCATGGGCATGGATCTTGCTCTTGCAGACCGACATCAGCGCTTCCGAGCCGCGCAGCATGCAGGGCGTCGTGCCGCAGACCTGGACATGGGCGCGCGTTCCCACAGGGTGCAGCTGGAACTGCGTATAGAAGGTCGCGACCTCGAGCACTCTTATATAGGCCATGTCGAGCATGTCGGCGATCTTTTCGATCGCCGCGCGCGTGACCCAGCCGTCCTGCTCCTGCGCCCGCATCAACAGCGGAATGACCGCCGATTGCTGGCGGCCGGCGGGGTATTTCTGGATCGTCTTGTCCGCCCAGACCGCATTCTCATCGCTGAAGGCGAATGCGGCAGGCTGGAATTGATCTTCGGCTAATCGACGAACGGACATTCTTCCTCACGCCTTGTCAGTTTAGGGTTCCACACCGCGAAGCGGTCAAAGACTGCATTTCGCAGGCATAGGCCGACTGGTCTTTTTGCATAAACACTACGAATTTGCTGCCGTTCTGAATGGCAGCCTTGATCTGATAGCCCTTGGACAAAAGCTCGCCCATGGACGATTGCTGCGCCGGCGGCGTCTCTTCCTTACGGCCCAGCGGCGTGCCGAGGCTATCGGACTCCTGAGCCGAAACCCCGGATGCCGAAAGAAGGATTACGACGGCCAGCGGCAGAAGCTGCATCAGCGGTCCACCTCACCGAAGACGATGTCGAGCGAGCCGAGGACGGCCGCGACGTCGGCAAGCTGGTGGCCGCGGCACATGAAATCCATGGCCTGCAGATGGGCGTAGCCCGGGGCGCGGATCTTGCAGCGATAGGGCTTGTTGGTGCCGTCGGAGACCAGATAGACGCCGAACTCGCCCTTCGGCGCCTCGACGGCGGCGTAAACCTCGCCGGCCGGCACGTGGTAGCCTTCGGTATAGAGTTTGAAGTGGTGGATCAGCGCTTCCATCGAACGCTTCATCTCGCCGCGCTTCGGCGGCACGACCTTGCCGTCAATCGACGAGAAAGGACCGGTCTTCGCATCCGAGAGCAGCCGGTTGACGCATTGCTTCATGATGCGAACCGACTCGCGCATCTCGATCATGCGGATCAGATAGCGGTCGTAGTTGTCGCCATTCTTGCCGATCGGAATGTCGAATTCGAGATCGGAATAACATTCATACGGCTGGGCGCGACGCAGATCCCAAGCCGCACCCGAACCGCGCACCATGACGCCGGAGAAGCCCCAGGCCCAGCATTCCTCCAGCGAGACGACGCCGATATCGACGTTGCGCTGCTTGAAGATACGGTTGCCGGTCAACAGGTTGTCGATGTCGTCGAGCGCCTTCAGGAACGGGTCGCACCAGTTGCCGATATCCTGCACGAGCTGTTCGGGCAGATCCTGGTGGACGCCACCCGGACGGAAATAGGCGGCGTGCATGCGTGAGCCGCTGGCGCGCTCGTAGAACACCATCAGCTTTTCGCGCTCTTCGAAGCCCCAGAGCGGCGGCGTCAGCGCGCCGACGTCCATGGCCTGCGTCGTGACGTTCAGAAGGTGCGAGAGGATACGACCGATTTCCGAATAGAGAACGCGGATCAGCTGGCCGCGAATCGGGATCTCAATGCCGAGCAGCTTTTCGACGGCCATCGCATAGGCATGCTCCTGGTTCATCGGCGCGACGTAGTCGAGACGATCGAAATAGGGCACGGCCTGAAGATAGGTCTTTGTCTCGATCAGCTTCTCGGTGCCGCGATGCAAAAGGCCGATATGCGGATCGACACGCTCCACAATTTCGCCGTCAAGCTCCAGGACAAGACGAAGAACGCCATGCGCCGCCGGATGCTGCGGTCCGAAGTTGATGTTGAAGTTGCGGACGTTATGTTCTGTCATGGCGATGGGCTCGCGTTCTCAGATAACCAGTGAATGGCGGGCTAAGCCCACCAGCCGCCTTGAATTTATTGCTTCGCCTTTTCGTCGCCGGGCAGCACATACTCCGTGCCTTCCCAAGGCGACATAAAGTCGAAGTTGCGGAATTCCTGCTTCAGCTCGACCGGCTCGTAGACGACGCGCTTTGCGGCGTCGTCGTAACGCACTTCGACGAAGCCGGTGGTCGGGAAGTCCTTGCGCAGCGGATGGCCTTCGAAGCCATAGTCGGTCAGGATGCGGCGCAGGTCCGGATGGCCGGTGAAGAGCACGCCATACATGTCCCAGGTCTCGCGCTCGAACCAGTCGGCACCTGGATAGACGGGGCAGGCCGACGGAACCGGCGTATCCTCGTCGGTCGGGACCTTGACGCGGATGCGCAGGTTCTTCTTCGGCGACAACAGGTGGTAGACGACGTCGAAACGCAACTCGCGCTGCGGCCAGTCGACCCCGCAAATATCGATCAGGTTGACGAAACCGCATTTGGCGTCGTCGCGCAGGAAGGTCAGAAGAGCGACCAGGTTTTCACCCGTCGTCGTCAGCGTCAGCTCGCCATACTTCATCTGCGATGCGGCGATCAGGTTGGCGCGCGCTTCGCCAAGGTAGGACGCAAGCTCAGTCAGGGCTTCACTCATATGCCTTGTCCTTAACCCTTAGCGTTCGATCGTGCCGGTACGCCGGATCTTCTTCTGCAGCAGAAGCACGCCATAAAGCAGCGCCTCTGCCGTGGGGGGACAGCCCGGCACGTAGATGTCGATCGGCACGATGCGGTCGCAACCGCGCACCACCGAATAGGAATAGTGATAATAGCCGCCGCCATTGGCGCAGGAGCCCATCGAGATGACATAACGCGGCTCGGGCATCTGGTCATAGACCTTACGCAGCGCCGGCGCCATCTTGTTGGTCAGCGTGCCGGCGACGATCATCACGTCGGACTGGCGCGGCGAGGCGCGCGGCGCAAAACCAAAGCGCTCGACGTCGTAACGCGGCATCGACAGCTGCATCATTTCGACGGCGCAGCAGGCAAGGCCGAAGGTCATCCACATCAGCGAGCCGGTGCGGGCCCAGTTGATCAGCTCGTCGGTGGAGGTGACGAGAAAACCCTTGTCGGCGAGCTCGTTGTTGATCTCACCGAAAAATGGGTCGTTGCTGCCGATCGGCTTGCCGGTCGAAGGATCGATGATCCCTTTTGGCTGCTGTGCGACGAGCGGCTGATTGCTCACAGGGGCTACTCCCATTCCAGGGCTCCCTTCTTCCATTCATAGATAAAGCCGATGGTCAGCACGAGAAGGAAGACCATCATGGACCAGAAGCCGAACCAGCCGATGGCGCCGAAGGAAACGGCCCAGGGGAAGAGGAAGGCGACTTCGAGGTCGAAGATGATGAAGAGGATCGACACGAGGTAGAAGCGGATGTCGAACTTCATGCGGGCGTCGTCGAAAGCGTTGAAGCCGCATTCGTAAGCCGAGAGCTTTTCCGAATCTGGCGCTTTGAAAGCCACGGCGAACGGCGCGATGAGCAGCGCCAGACCGATCACGAGCGCAATAGCAATGAAGATAGCGATTGGAATATAAGAACTGAGTAGTTCAGTCATCATGTTCATCCCTGCTTGCCGGAGACGCCAGGTGGCGCATTTGGGCAAATGCCCGGCAAGCGAACGTGCGTTGCAACAAGCCGTGGTTAGCGCAGCCGAAGCCCCGGCGCAAGACTTTTACAGAAGCAATTCGACGAGTAGCCGAGGGACACTATCAAGCACATGCAATGATGTCGCGACAAATCCGCGCAAGCCGCTTCAGCGCGCATGCCGGACCACTGGAAACTGCATAGCTTTCAAGAGAAATGGCGCGAGTGACGGGGCTCGAACCCGCGACCTCCGGCGTGACAGGCCGGCACTCTAACCGACTGAGCTACACCCGCGCATTGATCGGCCATTTTGCGGCCGCGAGGAAGAAGAGAACCGGACAAACGACAAATCGCATTTGCGTTTTACAAGACTTGAAATGGCGCGAGTGACGGGGCTCGAACCCGCGACCTCCGGCGTGACAGGCCGGCACTCTAACCAACTGAGCTACACCCGCAATTCATTTCAAGCAGTCCGGATGCCTTCGCACCCTCTCCAAAACGGCTGCCCGTTTCGATGAGCGGCTAACTACGGGGTTCGCCTTTTAGTGTCAAGCAGGTTTGGAGACAAAACCATGACAGTCCGTGAAATGTTTCTGCGGGTTGGGTGCCAGACGAACAAAAGCCGGCACTTCCGTCTTCCGCAGCGATGCTCAGGCGCAGACGCAGCGCCTTCGAAACGGAGATGCTCGCCGCCCTCCCCTCACTTTTCCACAGCCGAGCCAAACCTAAGCGGCATTGAAGACACGGGGCCACCGCCAAAAAAATCAAAAAATCTTCACAAACACTCTTGCGGTTTTGCCGCGATCCGCATAGATCACGGCCACCAACGCGGCAGGCCGATCCGGCTTCGTTTGCGATGGGCGATTAGCTCAGTTGGTAGAGCGCCTCGTTTACACCGAGGATGTCGGGAGTTCGAGTCTCTCATCGCCCACCATTTTCAATCTTTCCTGCTGCTTGTTCATCGGAATTAGACTCCCGAATTAGCTCGCTAATCCGATCAGGATCTGCGCAAGGTGTTTTGTCAGGAGACACCTCATGAAAACCGTTGCCATCATCTCTACGCTGCTTCTCGCCAGCGTGGCTGCGCCGCCGTGCATTGCCAGAGAGCCAGCGCAAGAGGTGTTCCTGTCTGCCGGGGATCAGGCGATTACAACCTCGGGAGAAACCCCGGCGCGTGAAGCCAGAACATATCTGCTGAGAATGCAGTCAGATCTGCCGATTAATTTTTCGGTCGATGCCGACAATTCAGCCTGCAGCTTGGAAATCAGCAAAGCCAGCCAGCGCGGCGTCTTAAGCACCATCAGCCGATTCCCTGCGTCTTTCAGAGACAGCGGTCAAAGTGGCGATAAATATACGTTTTCGTTTTTCCAAAACCGCGTTTCATTTATGAGCGGCGCCCGGTGCGCCTTCTCATTTTCTCTCACGCAGAAGTGACTGTGGGGTGATGGGCATCCCTCGCCGTTTGGAGGACGCCCATCGTCTGCCATTTCATGCGATTACATCCACGCCGAAAACCCACCCGCTGCCTATCGCTTCGTCACGACTCTCCGTATCCGGTGAACTGGCTGCCGATGCCCCCGTTCGGCGGCACACCACGGTCCGAGTTGTGGGCAGGACTGCGTTCTCGAGGCAGCATGCGGCAAGACGTTCCGGCGCAGCAAGACGTACATCCCGGCAGCTTCAGATGCGCGCCGTCCCGCCAGCGCTCCGCAAAACGGACTACTCCCAACCACCGCGCCACCTCCTATTGGGCGAATGGATAGGGGCCGGCAAAAGTGGGAGAATTCGCCGCCCGGAAAGTCTCCGCGCTTGAAGGTTCATCACGCCTGGAGGTGTGCCATGAGGACCCTGCGCTCCGCATTGATGCTGTGCATCGCGATTGCCCTTGGCACGCCAAGTGCCACATACGTCGCCCTGCCCGGATATGCATTCAAGACGAATCCGACATGCCAGCGCCACGAACCAAAGACGAAATTCGACAAGAGGTGCGACTGGCCGAGGGTGGGCTTCAAGAACTTTACGCCCCCGCTTGTGACCGTGCTTGGGATCTGAGGATCTTGGAACGGCGCCGGATGCGCTTTCTCATTTTCTCCGACTGAGATGTGAGAGCGTGATCGGGGTAGTGAGCATCCCGCTGTCCGGTGGGTGCTCATGGCCCACCATTCATCCCTTCGCCAGTTCTTTATCCACAGCGGAAACCAGCCGCGAATCGTCCGCCGTCACGTCAGGCGCGAAACGGGCGGCGACTTTGCCGTCGCGGCCGATCAGGAATTTCTCGAAGTTCCAGAGGATGTCGTCCTCATCTCCGCCTGTCATGCCATGGGATTTCAGGCGTTCGCGCATCGGGCCGTCACCCGTCGTCGCGACACCCGACTTGGTCAGCTGCCGGTAAAGCGGGTGCTGGGCCTCGCCCTTGACCGAGATCTTCGAGAAGATCGGGAAGGTGACGTCATAGGTGCTGGTGCAGAAATCGAGGATCTCGGCGTCGGTGCCGGGCTCCTGACCCTTGAAGTCGTTGGCGGGGAAAGCTGCGATGACGAAGCCGCGCTCGCGCTTTTCCCCATAGAGCTTTTCCAGCCCCTCATATTGGACGGTCAGCCCGCATTTCGAGGCGACATTGACGACCAAGAGCACCCTGCCCCTGTATTCGTTGAGCGTGGTCTCACGACCATCCACAGTCTTGACCGGGATATCCAGCACGTTGCCCGTCACGGGAACCTCCAATTTCGTAAGGATATGTTTCGCCCAAGCTTACCGATATCGCCGCCGTTGTCATCAGCGTCGGGATCAACTTGGCTTCCACAGGACGCCGGTACGGCTTCCGGCCGCACCGGGCCTTAGCCTCAGGCGGGAGACGTTTCCTTCACGTCGTCGAGCAGGAAGTGCACGACGAGATAATCCGTCTTGTAATGGCGGCCGCTGTCCGACACGGAATCGACGCTGCCGCCGTCCTTCGGGTGCCAGGCGTGGTAGTGGGGATTGGTGGTGATCAGCGTGATGGCCTTGCCATCTCTTTCACCAAGCCGGAAGCGCATCTCGGCGAGCGGCCAGATCCGCTCGTAATCCTGCATGGTGATTCGCGCCTTCAGCGCCTTGCGCTGCAGCGGCGCTTCGCCGGCCTCGGCTGGTGTTTCCAACATCACCTCCTCAGCTCCGCTGATGATGGCGTTGAATTCTTCAGGCCACATGCGTCTCATGAAATCGCTCCTCCCGAGGCTTTTTCGTCAGTTCACAGATGGAACTTAGCGGTTTGTTCGAAAGAAGCAAATTCCCGTCATGCGGTTGTCATCGGTGCCGGCTGCTCCTACCTTGCCGTCAAACCGCATCAGGGCCGTCAGTCGCCCGCAATCCCGAGATCAGAAATGAAGACACGTGAAGAAAGGCAGGCGCTCCGGGCGAGCATGCCGCGCACCCCGCTCAGCGCCCATCATATGGAAAACGCCCGGCTGCTGCCGGATCGCGGCGAATTGCTTTATCGGATCCCGAACGGCGGCATCGGCGTCGAGGTCGGGGCAGCCTTTGGCGAATATACGGCGGAGATCCTGGAAAAGAATCGCCCGGCGCAGCTCTACCTCATCGATCCCTGGTCAATGGATCGCTACAGCTCCGGGCTCGATGCGATCCACACGAATTTCGCGGCCGAGATCGCGGCCGGCCGGCTGCATCTGATGCAAGGCACATCGCTCGACAAGCTTGCCGAATTCGAGGACGATTTCCTCGATTGGGCCTATATCGATACCGACCATTCCTTCGAGCTCACCTGGCAGGAACTCCAGCTCTGCGAAAAGAAGGTGAAGCGGACGGGGCGTATTGCCGGGCATGATTTCTGCACCGGCAATACGGTCAAGCCGATCGTCTATGGCGTCGTCGAGGCGGTCACCAAATTCTGCAAGGATTACGGCTGGCAATTCGAGTTCCTGACGGTCGAATCGCACGCGCATTTTTCCTATTGCCTGAAACGGCTCTGATCAGCTCACATTTTACCGGAATATTGCTCGTCGCTGACCTTTTCCATCCAGTCGACGTGGCTGCCGTCCAGCGCTTCATGGATGGCGATATGCGTCATCGCCGTGTCCGGGGCAGCGCCGTGCCAATGTTTTTCGCCTGGCGCGAACCAGACGGTATCGCCGGGGCGGATCTCGCGGATGTCCTCGCCCCAGCTCTGGGCGAGGCCCTTACCTGATGTCACGATCAGTGTCTGGCCGAGCGGATGCGTATGCCAGGCCGTGCGGGCGCCGGGTTCAAAGGTGACGGAGACCGCCCTCGCCCGTGCCGGCGCCGGCGTTTCCATCAGCGGATCCTGGCGAACGGCGCCGGTGAAATAGTCGGCCGGTGGCTTCGTCGAGGGGCGAGAGCCGGCGGGTTTGATCTCCATGATCTTTCCTTTTCCATTCATTGCGGTTGAAGCCTTATATCGCGACGATATTTCATCGAGGCGACCAATCAAAGCCGGATCGGTAATTGCCGCGGAGTCACCCGCCTGATAGTTCCAGTGGCTTTCATCACCAAAGCGCGTCGCATCGTGCTTGATTCATGCGATGCGCTTTGGCTCTTTGTTTTTATGCATGTCGTTGTCCCCGCACACTTCCGGGCGACATGCAGTAGGGAGGATTTTTCATGAAACACCATGCTTTTGGCCGCATGCCCTTCACCGTCACCAATGTCGGCTTCGGCGCCTGGCAGATCGGCGGCTCCTGGGGCGATATCAGCGAGGCCGACGGACGCGCGGCGCTCAATGCCGCGCTCGATGCCGGCATGACATTCATCGATACGGCTGACGTCTATGGCGACGGGCGCTCGGAAAAGATCATTGCCGACGTGCTGAAGACGCGCGGCGATGTGCGTCCGATGGTCGCTACCAAGGCGGGCCGCCGCCTCAACCCGCATGTCGCGGAAGGCTACACCAAGGCTAATCTCGAAGGCTTCATCGACCGCAGCCTGACGAATCTTGCCGTCGACAGTCTCGACCTCGTGCAGCTCCACTGCCCGCCGCGTGAGGTGCTTTACCAGCCGGAGGTCTTCGAGGACCTGAACGAGCTGCAGAAGGCCGGCAAGATCAAGGGTTACGGCGTCAGCGTCGAAAAGGTGGAGGACGGCCTGAAGGCGATCGAATATCCCGGCGTCGTCAGCATCCAGATCATCTACAACATCTTCCGCCAGCGCCCCGATCACCTGTTCTTCCAGGAAGCACGCCGCAGGAACGTGGCGATCATCGTCCGCGTACCGCTCGCCAGCGGTCTTCTCTCGGGAAAGATCACCCGGGACACACATTTCGCCAGCGACGACCACCGCAATTTCAACCGCAACGGCGAAGCCTTCGATGTCGGCGAGACCTTTGCCGGGGTGCCCTTCGAGGTCGGCCTGCAGGCGGTGGAAGAGGTGCGCAAGCTGGTGCCCGAGGGCGCCACCATGGCCGCCTTCGCGCTCCGCTGGATCCTGATGAGCGACGCCGTCACCGTCGTCATCCCCGGCGCGCGTAACGCCGAGCAGGCCAAGGGCAATGCGGCTGCTGCCAATCTGGCGCCGCTTTCGGCCGATGTCATGGCAGCAACGCGCGAGATTTACGAGCGGCTGATCGCGCCGCATGTGCATCAGCGCTGGTAGGCCGTCCGACATTTCGAAACGAAAATGGCCGGGCGAAAACCCGGCCATTTTCGTGTCATCGATCCGTCAAGGTCAGTTGGTGGGCTCAGTTGGTGCCGACCAGATCAACCGGAAAGAACAGGGTCTCGCCGGAGGAGTCGCTGACGCCGTCATTGTCGGTGACCGCATAGGGCTTGCCCGATGCGTCGAAGGTGAAGCCTTCAAGCTTGTCCAGCACGTAGCCGTTGGTCGCGGTCTTCAGCTCACCGAGGAAGTCGTGGGCTTCGGTCTTCTTGACGACCGGCAGCTCGCCGCCGAGCTTGGCGGGCTTCAGGTCCGATATCGCGACCCTGTAGAGCTTCTTCAGCCTGGCGGCATCACCGACGAGGTTGTCGCGCTCGATGATGTAGACGCTGTCGCCCTGGGCCGAGATTTCCGACAGGCCGACCCAGCCGCTTTCCGTCTTGTCGAGCGGATAGCGCACAGCACCCCATTCCTTCTTCTTCGGATTGTAGGAGACGAGCTTGACGAAGCCCTTCTCGTCATCGCTCCACTCACGCTGGACCGCCATCCACAGCGTCGCATCGTCGCCGGTGCCGACAATGGTCACGCCTTCGAAGCCGTAGCGGATTTCGTTGGCGACGAGCTCCTTCGGCAGGGCGATCTCGGCCTTGATGTCGCCCTTGGCATTGACGTTGTAGAGGGCATGCGGAACCAGACGCTCGCTGTAACCTTCCGAGGCGAGCCAGAAGGAGCCGTCGGCAGCAGCCGCGATGCCTTCGATGTCGAGCTTCTGGGCCGGGGCGCCGTCACGCTTGATGACGAGGGCATCGGTGATGACGGCCGGCTTCTTGCTGGCATCGATCGTGTAGATCGTCGGCTGCGAACCCAGAACGCTGTCGCTGACGGCGTAGAGCATGCCCGGCTTGCCCGGAACGGCTGCGAGACCCGAAAGGGCTGCAAAGCCGATCGGATTGCCGTCCTTCTCGGCGGAGACGATCTGCGGATAGGCCTTTTCGCCTTCCGAGCGCTCGTAGATCATCACATGCGAGCGCGCGCCGCCATCCTTGCCGAGGTCGAGTTCGTTGGCAGTCGCGAGGAGATTGCGCCTAGGGATGGCGATCGCGCCTTCCGGCGAAATGCCGGACGGCAGCAGCTGGACGAGTTCGGGATCGGCGCCGGTATCCTTATAGACGCCGACGACCGAAGCACGCTCGGCGAGCAGGAAGAAATACTGATCGTCCCCGAACTTGGCGGCTTCGAGGCCTTCCGGCTCGACGCCCTTCGATCCTGACCGGCTTTCCGGATAGTGGCCGATATGGGCGACGGCGCGTTCGAAGGATGCGCCCGATTCGTAGAGAAGCTTGCCCGTCTTGTCGAAGATGGTGAAGCCGCGCGAGCCGCCCTGGTAGTCGCCTTCATTGGCGACGACAAGGCGGTTGTCGTCCAGCCACTTCACGGCGTCGGGTTCGCGCAGCACGCCTTTGGCTTCGCCCGAGAATTTCAGGGCGCCGTCACGCTTGGTGTCGATACCGGTGAGATCGACGCTGCCGGCGGAGAAATGCGTCTTCACTTCAGCCGTGTTGGCGTCGATGATGACGATCTCATTGTTTTCCTGCAGCGTCAGAGCAATCTCGTTCAGGCTGTTGAAGGCGACGAATTCCGGCTCCGGATCCTCCGGGGCGACGCCGGCAAGCCCGGTCAGCGCCACGTGCTTGATCGTGCCGCAATCGACGGTGCCGTTCCTGACCTGGAAGACGACGAGGTCGCCAGCCGGCATCTGCGGAATCTTGCCGTCATTGACGTCTTCGTCGCGCTCGTTTTCGATCGCGATGGTGCCGAGTGTCTTATCCTTGTTGAGGGCGATCGAATCCGGCTGGCCGCCGAGATCGCAGCTGTTTTCGATCTTCTTGGTCGCCACGTCGACGATGGCGAGACGGCCCGAGGGCTTCGCCTTGTTTTCGGAAGTGTTGACGGCAACGAGCGCCTTGCCGGCGCTCGAGGTGACCGATGTCGGCTCGCCGTCCATCATCACCGCGCCGCCGGCCTTCGGAGCCTTGGCATCGGTAATGTCGATGAAGCCGATCGCGCCGAGCGGGCTGTCGCTATAGATCAGCGTGTTGCCGTCGTCGGTCGCGGTGATGATTTCGGCGGAGCTCACCGAAAGCTTGTCCTTGTCAGCCGGCAGGTTCTGCGCAACCGGGAAGGAAGCGATGCGATTGAAAACCGGTTCGGCCGCGGCCGGAAAGGCAACGGATGCGAGAAGCACGGCAGCGAGCGCTGCCTTGCGCGATGAAATTGTCATGAAATCCCCCATGTGTCGAACATTCGAAACAGGAGTTTTCTGCGCGAGCGGCATGACAGAGGCATGACAGAGGCGACATTTTGCGCCAGACCACATCAGGCTGGTTTGCGCTCCCGGCGCATCTCGTTTCGCATGATGAAGAGCGAGGCAGACAGGATGAGAGCTGCTCCCAGCCAAAGGTAACCCGCCGGCGCATAGCCAAAGAACAGCCAACCGGCCAGCACGTTCAACGGCAGCTTGAGATCATCGAATGGCTGGACGTAGGCGGCATCGGCTGCGGCATAGGCAAGCGTCAGGAAATACTGCGCTGCGGCGGTCAGCAGCCCCGCCAGCAAGAACAGGGCAAGGGTTGCGCCCGTCGGCACTGCAAAACCTGCCGCAAGCGCCAGCCCGCCGTTTATCGGGGTCAGCAGAACGAGCAGCCAGACGGTGATCGTCTCCGGTCGTTCAATGCCCGTCAGGCTTTTGGTGATCAGCGACGAGGCGCCCCACAGCATCGCCGAGAGCACAGGCAGGAGTGCCGCCCAGCCAAAGCCGTCCGACCATGGCTGCAGGATGATCATCGCTCCGGTGAAACCCGCCGCCGTCGCGGCCCAGCGGGCCGGGCCGACGCGCTCACCGAGGAAAAGCCGGGCACCCAGAATGATGAAGAAGGGCGAGGTCATCACCAGTGCGATCGCCTGCCAGATCGGCACGGCGGCAAGGCCGGCGACCCAGGCCTCGACGCCGAGCG
>NZ_JALBGX010000045.1:0-51850 GCF_023006465.1 Rhizobium sp. PRIMUS64
ATCGGCTCGTCGGCCGGAACGCTCAGCTCTTCATCGCCCGCCGGCTCCTGAAGAAGCGGATGGCCGACGTCGTTGGCGGCCCGGAGGCGGTTGCCGAGGATGGTTTCGATGCGGTCGACCAGCGGTGCGGTGCGCGCCGCCCTGGCGCGCTGCTCCTCCAGCACCCGGCCGATGGCGCGCAGCAATTCGGCCTCGGGCGGCGCAATATCAGGCCGGCTCGACCGGGGCACCCCGAAGGAACCCTCATGGGCACGCGGCCCTGCGGCTGCGCGATCCTGGAAGCTGTTTCTGGCCCTGATATCGTACATTTGCGCCACATCTCATGCACATGATGGCCGAGTTCGCTCATCCGCACGGACGCAGATGATTAAGCCACTCTAAATAATCATGGCAAAGAAATGGTTAACCGCAGCGGGTAAGAACTAAGCATAGTCCCTTAAATCGGAAACGATTTGAGGATAAAACTATGCGGCAATTTAAAGTGCTGCAGCGTCCTTTGCGCGTCTCAAAAGACGCGCGGCGCTGTGGGTCAGCTCGCCTTCTTGCGATCCGACTGCGGCTGCAGCGCGCTGCCGTGCTCTTCCGGATAGCTGAGGATCCTTTCACGCCGGCGGAAGCGATAGCGCAGGACATGGAAGAGGAAGACCGGGATGCCGATGACATAACGGCGCCAGAGGCGCGCCGGCTCCTGCAGCAGGCGATAGGCCCATTCCAGGCGCATCATCCGCACCGTCCTCGGCGCGCGTGGGACGGCGCCTGAGACGAAGTCGAAGAGAGCGCCCACCGTCAACACCAGACGCGCATGATCGGTGCGAATATGATCGTGAACCCACTTCTCCTGCAGCGGCGTCCCCATGCCAACGATCAGGATATCGACCTTCTGGCGCTCGAGCTCCTCGATGACATCAGTGGGATCGACCTTGTCGAAGTAACCGTCGGAAACGACGACGAATTCGTGCCAGGGCGTGTGCCTGCGGAAATTTTCCGCCGCCGCCTCGACGACCGAACGCTTGCCGCCGATGAGGCCGATGCGGCGCGGGGCCTCCATGAAAGTCAGGAAGGCCGGCACGAAATCGGTGCCGTTGAGATTGGCCGGAAACGGCGAACCATGGGCGATCTGCGATGCGATGTTGAGGCCGATGCCATCCGGCAGCACCAGATTGTGCGACATGATCCGGTAATATTCGTCGTCGCGCAGCGTGGTCAGCATGTTATGGGCGTTGACGAAACAAACCACGGTCTGGCCGACGGGAATGGAGGCCAGCTCGTTGATGAAAACGAGGGCGTCGTCCCAGCCGAGATCGCAGACCGGCAGATCGAAGATCGTCCGCCGCGATGCGAGCACCGCGAAGTTTGCAATCAGATTCATTCCTACCTCCTGCCGAGGGTGCTGCATGCGCCCGACATCCCGGAAAACAAGCCCATATTTCCGCACCGGAGGTCTCGAAAGGACCGGTCGCGTCCCGCCGGGACGCGTCGCTCCGAATCCCGGATAAGCGGCGCATGCCAAGCTGTGACACCTGATATAACAGGACGGTTTCAAACAACCCTTAGGAAAATTCCTTGAATTTCCATGCTCGCATAAGTGGTTTATTAACCACGCGCGCCAACGACAAACGGCGCCATCAGGCGCCGTTTGTCGTCAATGATGTGATGGTCCTTAGTGGGCCGCTGGCGCCGGGGCTTCACCGGCCGGTACGGTCTCGACGATCTTGACGGGTGTGCCGACCTTCTTCGGCTGACCGGCGGAGCTTTCCTTGACCTCTTCCTTGGAGAGATAGTCGAGCTGCTCCAGCATCACGTCGGCGACGTATTCGCCACCCAAACGCTCGTTCATGCCCTTCTTGATCTCCTCGCGGAAGGCGTTCGGATCGAAGGATTTGATGTGGGCGATATCGACCATCTTGTTGCCGACGAGCAGGCTGAAAAGCTCGTCCGTCGTCATCTCGCTCAGCGGCAATGTCACGCCTTTCAGCATGTCCTTGTTCATCATGAACGAAACGCGGCCGAGGAAGTAACCGGTGATCGCACCGTTACCGATGATCGGTACCGTGATCGTTTCGCCCTTCACCAGTTCGAGCGCGTTCTGCTTGGAATCCGTTGCCGCCGGCGCCGGCGCGGTCGCCAGGTACACCGAGAAATAGACCGATGCCAAGGTGATGGCGCAAACCCAGACACCGGTGAGGACGAGCTTGATCATCAGTTTCCACGCGCGGCGAATTGTTCCTGGGAATAGGTGCCGTCGGCATCGGCGTCCTGAACTGCGTTCTTCAGGAGGTCGGCCACGGCGCGAACCGCTTCGAGATGCGCCTCGACGCGACGGGCATTGAGAACCAGTTTCTTCTTCAGGCCGTGCAGCTGATCGAGATGGGCAGCGGCAAGCTCGGCCGGATCGGTGTCGCGGAAAAGCATCGACAGCTCGTAGAGGCAGCGGCTCTTATGCGCATTGGAGACCTTGAGATCGAACTGCGGATCGTTGCCGATCCGGGTGTTCTCATTGTCGATGATCATTTCGAGGCGTCCGAGAACGGATTTGATCCTGTATTCGTTCGAAACTATTTCCATTGTACCCCCGGTTATGCGTCGCTTAGAGCATGATGCCGTGCGCGGTTTTCGGACGACATCATGCTCTAACTATTTAATTGAGAACAAGATTCAGATTTTAGGCCAACGGGCCTAAAGTCATCCTGTTCTATCGGACTTGGCTTCGGCGGTCGGCGTGCCAAAAGTCTTGCGCTGGAAGTCATCGATCATGCTGAGCGCGGTGTTGCGGTCATCGTCATCGGTCGAGGCATTGACGATCTTGCCTTCCTGCCGGCGCAACTGCTCGCTGTACATCTGCTTGGCAATACCGATGCCGTCACCCTTGGCCATGGTGTTGCCGAGCTGTTCGGCCATCATGCCTTTCCAGATATCGCCGGTCGCGCCCTTGCCGTAGACATCTTCGCTTTCGCTCGGCAGCATGGACTTGACGAAATTCTGCAAGACCATGGCTTCGAACTTCCGGTAGCTTTCCGGAACTTCCTCGGCCTTGGTGCGGTTCTGGATGTTGGCGAGGCCGCTCTTCTGGCCGATATGGTCGAGAACGTCGACCGTATTGGAGAAGCCCTTGCCATTCTCGGCGAGACTCGTTGCGGCAAAGGCCGCACGATTTGCCTTCAACTTTTCCTGGGCCGCCTGAACCTCCATGGGGTCGGCAGCTTTGACAACGTCCAGGACCAGATCACTGGGGGGCGAAATAGCCACGTTACAATCCTCTGAATTTATGATCGTAACGACTATGGTTTTTGAAGCTTGCTGGAGGCTGGCGTTGCGAATTGCTGGTCGATGACATCGTAGACGGCGTTGTCATCGGCCTCGCGGCGCTCGGCGTCGAGGGCTTCCTGCATGCCCTCTTCAAAGCGGTCGCCCTTGGCGCGCTCGCGCGCCAGCCGCATCTCGTGGATCTGCTGCATGCCGGTCAGTTGCTGGTCCTTGATGCTGAGCCTGCCGAATCGGTCGGCGTAATTCTGCGAGAAGGCGTGGTGGACGGGGTCCATCGAGCCGAGGGCGATGATGACGTCGTCCATCGCCGCATTGACCTCGACACGCTGACGGCTGGTTTCGGCCAGGTCGTTCTCGGCCATTCGTTCGATATGCCGCTGCACCGAGAGCAGTCGCTTGAGCTTCTGGGAGCGCTTCTTTTCGATCATATCAGCCTCATCGCCCGATATAGATCGAGCCGAAGGACTGGCCGAACTGGCTGAGCAACGCCGCAATCGAGAAATAGATCAGGAAGAGCCCGCCCATCAGCAGATAGGGCGTGGAAATGAAGTAGACCGGGATCTGCGGCGCCAGCTTGTTGATGAAACCGATCGAGACGTTGAAGATCATGCCGTAGATCAAAAACGGGCTCGACAGCCGCAGCATGATGTAGGTGGTCTGCTCCAGCGTGTCGGTGAAGGAGATCAGCGTCGCGCGCATCTGCATCAAGCCGCCGAAAGGCATGGTCGTGTAGGAATCGATCAGCGCGCGGAAGACGATGTGATGAAAATCCATGATGAAGAGAATCATGATGCCGGCAAAGGTAATGAAGCCGGAAAGGCTGGTCTCCGGCGTGTCTTCGAGGATATCGGCGGAACCCGGCTGAGTGTAGCCGACCATCATCGCGATGATCGTCGCGGCGAATTGCATGCCGATCGTGTAGATCCTCGCCAGCATGCCGTACATCACGCCGATCAGCGATTCGCTGAAGATCAGTCCGATATAGGTTCCCGAACTTGTGTGAACGGCCGGGTAGACAGTGTCCCAGAGCAGCGGCATGACAGCGATCGAGAGCGCGCCGGCGATGAAGACGCGCAGCTGTTCGGGCACGCGCGCCGAGGAAAAACCCGGAAGAGCCAGCACACAGCCACCGATCCGGCAGAAAACCAGAAACAGCGCGAGAACGGTCCCTTGCGGGTCTGTTATCATGAAATAGAGCCCAAAATCTTTATCTCGATGCCCTTGGCCAGTTCGACATGCGACAGGACCGGGAGCGTGGCGAACAGCCGTTCGATGATCATGCGCACATAGGAGCGTGTTTCCGGCGACGTGACAAGGGCGAATGGCAGGCCGCGATCCATGAACTCACGGATAACTTTGGTGGCCTGCTCGCTGAACTCTTCCAGGCTGCGCGGATCGATGTCGAATTCGATCACCTCGCCCTTGGCGTCGCGCTTCAGCGCCTGGTGGAAAGCCAGATCCCATTTGCTGCCCAGCCGCAGGACGCGCAGCACGCCGTTGTCGGCCAGGTCGCCGCAGAGCTGCTGGGCCATGCGGATGCGGACATGCTCGACGATCTGCTCGGTCTTCCTGACATGTGGGGCGAGCTCGGCCACCGCTTCGAGGATGAGATGCAGGTTGCGGATCGAGACGCGCTCGGCAAGCAGCAGCTTGAGCACCGCCTGCAGGCCCGAATAGGACATGTGCGACGAGCAGATCTCGTCGGCAAGCTTCTTGTATTCGGGATCGAGCCGATCGATCAGCACCTTCACGTCCTTGTAGGACAGAAGCTGCGGCAGGTTGTTGCGGATGACCTCGCTCATATGGGTCAGCACGACGGAGACGTTGTCGATCGGCTGGAAGCCCTCGCGTTTCAGATCGTCGGCGAAGTTTTCGAGGATCGAGACGGCAGGCATACCGAAAGCGGGTTCACGGATTTCATCGCCGGGAATGCTCGGCCGGCGGCCGGCGCCGGTCACGACGAGGACTTCGCCGACGCGCAGCAGGTTGGAGGCGACCGTCGTGCCGTGGATGCGGATCTGGTAGGACTTCTCGGCGATGGCGATATCGTCGGTTACCTTGATTTCGGGCACGACGAAACCGTATTGCGTGGCGAACTTCTTGCGCATCTTGCCGACACGGAAGGCGAGCTCCTGATGGGCGCCGAGCAGGCGCGTCGAGACCATCTTGCCGAGTGCGAGCTCGATCTCCGAGGTGCGCAGCACCGACTTGACCGAATCCTTTTCCAGCTCCTTGTTCTGGACGACCTTCTTTTCCTCCTGCTCGCGGCGAAGCTTGTTTTCAGCTTCGACCTGACGCGGGATGAACCAGGCGCCGAAGGCGAGAAGACCGCCGAGGACCACGAAGGGGACAAACGGCAGGCCCGGCATCAGGGCCAGGACGAACATCAGCACGGCGGAGACAGAAAGCGCGCGGGGATAACCGCTCAACTGGTTGACGACCGCCTGGTCGGTGGAGCCGACGGTGCCGCCGCGAGAGACGAGAAGGCCGGCGGCGAGCGAAACGATGAGGGCCGGCATCTGCGAGACGAGGCCGTCGCCGACGGACAGCTTGACGAAGACGTCGGCCGCTTCGCCGATCGGCATGCCGTGGCGGAAGTAGCCGATGATGATGCCGCCGAAGACGTTGATGCAGGTGATGATGAGACCGGCGACGGCATCGCCGCGCACGAACTTCGACGCACCGTCCATCGCGCCGAAGAAGGAGCTTTCCTCCTCGAGTTCCTTGCGCCGGCGCTGGGCTTCCTTTTCGTCGATGATGCCGGCCGAGAGATCGGCGTCGATCGACATCTGCTTGCCGGGGATGGCATCCAGGGTGAAACGCGCGCCGACTTCGGCGATACGCGTGGCGCCCTTGGTGATGACGATGAAGTTGATGGTGATGAGGATCAGGAAGACGATCAGACCGATGACGAAGTCGCCGGACATCACCAGGCTTGCGAAACCGGCGATGACGCCGCCCGCTGCTTCATGGCCTTCATTGCCGTGGGACAGGATGACGCGTGTCGTCGCGATGTTCAGCGCCAGCCGGGTCATCGTCGCGATCAGTAGAATGGTCGGGAAAGACGAGAAATCGAGTGGTTTCTGGATCCACAGCGAGACCATCAGGATCAGCACCGAGAAGGCGATCGAGAAGGCCAGTCCCATATCGATCAGGAACGGCGGAATCGGCAGGAAGAGAATGCAGATGATGCCGATGATGCCAAGGGCAAAACCGACATCGCGCAGGCTCGGGGCGACTTTTGGAAGGGGGAGTGCAGGTGGTTGCGCCATGACGATTCCGTCTCTTCATGAGAGGAGGCGGACATGCGGCCCGCCCAATTCGGATCGAGAGTTAAATGGCGAAGCTTGCGCGAAGGTGGCTCAGAGCGGTTCTACGCAATCCCGGACGCAAAACCGCTGCGCACTTTTGCTGGAATTGCTCTAGAAGCCGGATTGGATGCGCGAGAAGACCAGATTGGTGAAAATGGAGATCTGCGAGCCGGCGAAAGGTGCGGTGACGCCGACCGTGATCAGCACCGCGACGATCTTCGGCACGAAGGTCAGCGTCGCTTCCTGCACCTGGGTCAGCGCCTGGATCAAGGCAATGATGAGACCCACTGCCATCGCGACGATGACGGCGGGACCCGCGGCAATCAGGACGGTCCAGATCGCTGCCTGGAACAGATCCAATGCATCAGCTTCATTCATCCGAAGGCAACCTCATATCGCCTTGAAGCAGCCCCGCCGCAGCCGGACCACCACTGGTTGGTATCACTCGACGCATCGGCGCCGCTAAGGTGCGCGGCGCTGTCGTATCAGGTATCGCTGCTGGGAGCCTTGTCGGCAACAGTGATTCCCGCTTGCACCAGTATATTACCGCCAGCCGTGGTCGTCGCTATGATTCCGTCGGAATAAACCTTGACGGATTCGATGGTGCCTTTGACGCTGCCGTCGGCGCTTTCCATGTATTTACCGACGTAGCTGCTGGCCTGGGTGAGGCTCGAGCTTGCGAGCAGCGTGTCCAGCTTGGTGTTGGTCTGGATCGTCTGTTCGACCTGCGAGAAGCTCGCCAGCTGCGACATCTGCTCGCTGGCGTCGACCGGATCCGTCGGATCCTGGTTCTTCATCTGCGCGATGAGCAGCTGAAGGAAATTGTCGTAATTCAGCGTTGCCTTCTGCTGAGCCGAGCTCGTCGAGTTCGAAGTGCCCGTCGTGCTCACGCTTGATGTGGCATCTACCGCCATGGTGCAATCTCCCTGCGAATCTGCTCGACCATTGTCGGCGGCATTTCGTGGTTGTTGAGAATACTGTCTTCGATCGTGTAGAGGCCACGGATCGCCTTGAGCGCATCGAAGGCGCGGCCCGTCGAGACGAGCGCATCAATGCGCTTCAGTTCGGCGAGGATCTCCTCGTTCTTGAAGCAGGAGAGCAGCATGGTGATCGACTTGCGGAACATCGCCGTCGAGTGGTCCTTGCCCTCAGGGTTGATGAGGATCATCTGCGCGATGAAATAGAGCTGACGCAGGGGCGTGGTGGCGCCCTCCGGCTGAAGGACGTGGTTTTCGAGAAGGAACGTCACATCATTCAGGAATTCCAGCGCGACCTTGCGGTCGACGCGCAGGACGGCGCCGTTGATGAAGATTCTTTCTCCGGCTTTCAGAGAAATTCGAAGTGTACTTTTCATTTAAGTCCATCCCTGATGATGGTGGTAACGTCGATGATGCCCTGGTAGTTATTGGACTGACGTTTTCTGATCCTGTCACATTCCTTCAATATCCAGATCGCGATCGAGATGAGGTTGGCCCTGAGCTCGATCTCCAGCTGGTTGTCGGGGTGTTTCAGATCCTCGATGAAGCTGATCCACACCCGGCGTGTATAAAACAGGGCTTCAATGGCTTCGCGGCCGTATTTTTCCTTTTCGCGCGCCAACGACAGCAGGTCTATGGACCGGTCAAGAACCTGCCATTCCCGCTCTTTCGCGTCGGCCACCGAGTCCTGCATGACTTCGGCATATGAGAACTGATACATTCATGCATCCTTCTTTATTGCGCGCCTTTGCTCATCAAAGGTAGTTTACAAGACTCAACTGCTGGATCTTCGAGACGATCGTGTAAGCGGTTTCAAGCTGCGTTTCCAAAGTCTTGACGAGGGTCGAGGCTTCGTAGGGATCGACACCCTGGAGATCGACCAGCTTGTTCTTGATGATGTTCGACTGGGCGTCGAGAGCGTCGTTGGACTTCTTGACGCGCTCCTGGGAAAGGCCGAGCTGGCTTGCCTGCGTTACAAGGCCGCTGGTCGCCTTCGTCGTATAGCTGATCGCCTGCTTGGACACCGTGCTCATCGCATCGCTGCTGAGGTTCTGGCCCAACAGCGCCGAGGTCATCACCGAGGCGAGCGCGAAGTAGCGCATGCCTTCGGAATTGGCGTTGGTCGAGGATTCGATCACTTCCGAGTTGCTGATGCGGCTCGTCATGTTCTGGCTCGATGCCTGCGACCAGCCGGTCGTCGGGTCGGTCCAGGCGGTCTCGCTGAACATCGGCTCTACCGTCGTGGTGATGAAGGTGCTCATTTCGGCGCCGGTGAGATCACTAACCGCCTTGCCGAGGCCCGTTGCATAAGTGTTCAACTGCGTGACGATCGCTGCGCTCGTCCCTGTCGTCTTGTCGGTCAGCGGCTGCACGTCGGTGTTAATGCCCGAGAACAGATATTCGCCGTTCACCATGGTATTGGCAGTGTCCATCATGGTGGACAGGGCGCTGGTGGCGGACTGGATGGCGACGGTGATGCTGCCGGGATCGTGGCTGCCCTGGAGCGCCGTAAGCTTCGAAACGAGGCCGTCGCCGACGTCCTTCATCTTGGAAAGGCCGAGCTGCGATGATTCCATGCGTGCGTTGACGAGCGAATTGCTTGATTTGATCGAGGCTATCCTGTCGACCTCGCGGCTGAAGTCGACGCTCCTGGCGGCGTTGCCGCCGAGCGAGACACCGATATCCGCATAGACTCCCGTCGTCGCCTCCATCGTTGCTTTCGTCATCTGGTTCTGCGCCTGACGGATCGTCAACCGCATCGCGTTCTGAATGGCCGAACTTGAAATAAATGAGCTCTTCATGGCTTAACTCGCAATATCCAGCAATGACTTCAACATTTCGTCAACGGCGTTCAGGATCTTGGTCGCCGCCTTGTAGGACTGCTCTATGTCAAGGAGCAGCGTCAGCTCCTCGTCGAGGTTGACGCCGGTCTCATTGGAATAGGCTTCGTCGGAGCGCGACAGCGCCGCCGAGGTGTTTTCCGCCGCCGTCGTCGCGTTGCTGCGGTACTGCTCGAGCCAGCCGAGGGAATTCGTGGCGTATTCCATGATGCTGACGTTCGAATCGATGCCGGTCGTGGCGTCGAAGCCGACCGCCGGTCCCGCCGCCGGATCGAAATCGATGTCGGAGCCCAAGGCGGTATAGAGACGATCGAGGTCCGTCGTATAGCCGCTGAGGTGGGTAGGGTTGTTGACGACGCCGTTGGCGTTGACACCGCCATCGCGCAAGCGCATCGGATCGCCGCCCTGCGAGGTGATGACGGTGCTGCTGACGCTGATGGTCGACGCCATGCCGGCAACCGCAGCGCTGCCGGTATCGACCGTGCCGCCGCTCCAGGTGAAGAGACCGGGCACATAGGCCGGCGTGCCCGACGTGCTCTGCTCCTTGAAGAGCGAGACCATGCCGCGGGCGATTTCATCGAGTTGCTTCTGGAAGTTGGGAGCGATCTCGTCGCGGACCTGGAGGAGAGACTGAAGGCTCCCCTGCCCTGTCGTCGTTGATCCGCTACCGCGCGGAAGTGCCACACCGTCGACATAGACCGAATTGCCGACAGTGGTGGCGGTATAGATGTCCTGAGACTTGAACGTCACGGTGCGCGGAACCGTCTCGAAGAGGATCGTCCCGTCAGACGTGCTCAGCACCATGTCGTTATTGTCGCGCGTCGTCGCGTTGACGCCGACGATCTGCGAAATCTGCTTGAGAGCCTTCTCGCGTTCGTCGAGGGCGCCGGATGCATCCGCACCCGAGGCTGTGGCGGTCTTCACCGCGTTATTGGCCTTCTCGAAGTCACTTAGGAGCGTATTCAGCTTACCGACGTCGGTGGCGATCTGCTTGTCGGCGGTGGCGCGAACGTCCTGAACGGATTGCGAGGCATTGTTCAGCGAGTTGGCGACATCCTGGGCGGCGGTGATGGCGCCCTGAGCGGCGACAGTGCTGCCCGGCGCCGTGCGGAAGGCCTGAAGCTTCTGCTGGAAAACACCGAGATAGGTGGATGGCGACGTTTCGTAATCGTTGCCACCCATGATCGACTTGAGGTCTTCGAGACCGCCGAGCAAAGCCTGCTGGGCGCTGTCCTGAGAGGATGTCTTCAGGTATTGACGCAGCAGGGCATCTTCCTGTGCCCGGTCTATCTTGACGACCTGCGCGCCATTCAAGGACGTGGTGAGCATCGCCTGCCGGCGCACGTAATCTTTGTTGCCCGCATTCGAGATATTGTTCGATACGACACTGCTCTGCGTGCCGGTATTGTTGAATATGCTCTGCGCGGTATTAAGTGCGGATGTGAGCGACATGGCTTACCCGGTACCTTGCTTATCTCTTGAGGTTGACGAGGACGTCCATAATGTCGGACCCCGTCTGGAAGACCTTGGAATTGGCGGTATAGCTGCGCTGCGATTCGATCATCTCGGTCAGCTCACCGGCGAGGTCGACGTTCGAACCTTCGAGAGCGCCTGATTTGATCGTGCCGAGGCCGTTGGTCTGCGGGAAGCCGGTGACAGTGACGCCCGACTGGCCGTTGGCGCTGTAGACGTTGCCGCTCTGGAGCGTCAGCTTGTCCGGGCTGGCGACGTTGGCGAGTGGGATACGGTAGAGCGGCTTGTTAGTGCCATCCTCGTACTTGGCGTAGACGATGCCGTCGCCATCGATCGTGACGTCCTTGACCGGGCTTGCAGCCTGGCCGTTCGGCGTACCGGTGCCGGCAAAATCGGCGCCGAGTTGGGTGAAGCCGGTAAGATCCATGTTGATCGTCTGGCCGGTCACCGGATCGACGATGTTGACGGCGCCGCCCGAGACCATCTTGCCGTTGGCGTCGAAGTTGAGCGTTCCCAAGCCGACATCGCCGCCGGCGGTTGTGTAGGGGAAGGAAGTCGTGCCGCCTACCGCCGCATCGGCGTTGCGGTAGATCGAAACCTCCCAGCTGCTGTTAACGGCGGGAGGTACCGGCGGCGGCGCTGCCGCGACCGATGTCTTGGTGAAGTAGAAGTCGTACATCACCTTGTTGCCGAGTGTGTCGTAGGCGACCATGGAGAACTTCTTGGTGTCGGCTGTCGGCGTGGCGGGGTTGGCGCTCGGCCGCGTCGCAGCGGCCGCAACGACATTGGCGCCGGAATCGAGATTGCCCTTGAATATCCCGGATGTCGAGGCGATGGCGGTCAGCCCTTCCTGGTTGACATTGACGGGAACCAGGCCATCGAAGCCGTTGACGACAACAGCAGGAGAGCCGGAGTCGTAGGAGTAGCCCATCAGCATGAAGCCGGCGGCATTGACGAGGTTACCTTCGTCGTCTTTCTGGAAGTCGCCGGCGCGGGTCAGAACCGGCGTGCCATCTGCTCCCTGGACGATGAAGAAGCCATCGCCCGAGATCGCAAGGTCGGTGCTCGAGGTGGTGTAGGAAATATCGCCCTGGTCGGAGACAGACTGGCGGACCGAGGATTGAACGCCGCCGGAATTGTAATTGCCGCCCGAGGAAGGCAGAACCAGCGACGAGAAGCTCGTCGACACGGACTTGTAACCGGTCGTGTTAACGTTGGCGATATTGTCGGCGACCGTGCTCAAGCGGTTAGCCTGAGCGTTCATCCCCGATACTGCCGTCTTCATGCTGCCGAAAATGCTCATCTGAAAACCTCGTTTTACCTGTTATGCACGAGAGTATTTGTCGGGCCTTGCGTGAAGCTGTCTGTCATGGCGAGTCGCGAGGCCAAGTTTAAGGTTCAGCCGGGCGCCGCCGCCCGGCCGAGAAAATCAGGCCCAATCAATGCAGTAGCCAAGGAAGCGCTTGGAATCGACCGGATCGACGCCGAGCTTTTTGCGCAGCTTCTTGCGCAGCTTCGAGATGTGGCTTTCGACGACGTTCTCCTCGACCTCTTCATCGAAGATGCCGTAGATGGCGTTGAAAATCTGGGTCTTGGTGACCCGGCGACCGCGATTGGCGATCAAATATTCGAGGATGCGGCGCTCGCGCCGGGGAAGCGCGAAGACTTCGCCGTTGATCTCGGGGTCACGGCCATCCGAGAAGACGCGGATCCCGCCGATCTCTGTGTAATTGGTGATCGCCTTCAGCCGGCGCCGGATCGCAGCCGCTCTTGCAAGGATTTCGCGGGGATGCACTGGTTTGCGCACCACGTCGTCGACGCCGCAGTCGAACAGCGCGAGGGTGTTTTCGAGCGAGTGCTGGTCGCTGACCGCAATCACCGGCGCCATCGACCGATCCCGGATCGCCCGGGGCAGTTCGAAGTTGCGTTGGCCCTGACCGATCAGAAAGGCCTCGACTGCAGCTATATCGGAATCGGCGGCGGTCTGTACCCACTCGCCAAATTCCGCTGGATCAAAGCCGGTGGAGGGAATGCCCTCACGACCAAACAGAGATGTGTATCCATCTTTCACGAGCTCACGCTCATCAACCACTACGATCATTCGTCCGCCTCCGAATCAGTGTGGCACTTCGATGATCTATGGGTACGAATCGCACGAATCGGCGACAACTCGTTAAAGTTAATGGCAGAAACTAATAATTGATTAAGATCTGGGTAGCGATTTGATCTATATCTAGTGGGTGCACCTGTTTATGCACACCAAAATTTCGTGGAAAAGTTAACGGTCCGTTAATTATGGCTTGCGCACAGGATTCACGCCGGATTCCTGCCACATTGTGACACAGTTTCGTCACAATGCGCCTCTTCCATCTTTGGTTGAATCAATTTTGACAAAAGTTACTCGCATTGGGAGTCCACTTGCCGTAGCCCGTGGCGACCAGATTGGCGATGACGCGGCAGACATATTGCTTCTGTGCCGGATTATTGTTGGGTCCGGCATGGTATCTGGCTACCGCCATCGTCCATGTCTCGTGACGGTCATGTAGGTTGCGGAGAAATTTTGCAGCATATTCCACGTTGCGATGCGGGTCGAACATCTCCTCAGCGGAGCGGAAATTCTCGCCGTGAAAGTAATGGTTGATCTGCATGCAGCCGATGTCGATGAGCTTCGCGCCGCTGTTGCGGGCGACATCGAACTGCCTCATCGCGTCCTGCTCCGAGGGCGGAAAGATCGCTTTGCCTTCGACGTTCATGGCATAGGGATAGAGTGAGCCCTTGCGGCCGGTCTCCGTCAGGCCGACCGAATAGAGGATGCCTTCCGGGATACCGTATTTGGCCGCTGCCGACTGGATCTCGCGCTCGCAGGCGCCGGTAGAAGCGACCGCCTCAGAGGTAAACGCCGCCAGTGCCGCTGCTACCGCCAGCACGAGCGTCTTCAATACCCGTCTCGCCTGCGCCATTGAAGCCTCCGTCCGTCCGCTGTGCCGTCTGATTGTGGCGCTCGCGCGCCTCGCCGCCCTGCCCCTGCTGGGGGAGCGACTGCTGCTGAGAGGCCTGGCTGCCCGCCTGGTTGCCGGCGTCGGGACGCTCGACCGGCGCCATGCTGATGGTGACGTTTTCGACCGCGTAGCCCTGGCTGCGCAGAGCTTCGAGAATCTTGCCGTGATCCTCCTTCATTTGACGATAAGCCGCCCCGGTTTCGACCTTGAGGTCGACGTTCAGAGCGTCGCCGGACAGGCGCATGGTCGCCGTCACCAGACCGAGGTCGAGCGGGTTCATCTGGATCTTCAGCGTATTGACCACCTTGCCGGTGCTCGTCCATTCCGCTGCGTTGGAGAGCGCCGAGCTCGGCTCCATGGCGCGCGCCCATTCGGAATCGCCCGAGAGAGCAGCGGTCACGGCGGCGGAATTCGAATTCTGCATCAGGCCGATATAGCGTCGCGATTCGAGCACTGAAACGTTTTCGACATCGGCTTTCTTCGAACCATCCTTCGGTCCGGCCTGATCGGTACCGATGTGAACATCCATCGACACGCCGCGGCCATCGGCGCGGCTGATCCTGAATGTCTTGCCATCGGCGGCTTCGGCATTCTCCGATCCGGGAACCTTGCTGTCATCCGCCTTGCCGCTCTCGATGTTGCTGCTGACCGCCGCCAGGGCGTCGGACGCATGGCCGCCCATCTTGGCGTCGATACCGTCGAGCTTCTTGTCGGCCGTTCCAGCCTCATCGACCTTGGCGGAGACGTGATGCGCGGCTGCCGCCGCCGGCAAAGTCACTGCACCATCGGCAGGTTCCTGCTTCAGCAAGCCGAGAACATCCGAAATGCCGCCGTCATCGTCATCGCTGGTCTTGTCCGTGTCGGTTTCTAATGCGTCGCCCTTGGCGTGCTTGGCGCCCTTGGCGGCCGGAGCGACCTCATCTGCGGAACGGTCCTTCGGATCGAGCTTGCCCAAGGCGAGATCTGCCGGCACTTTGACCTCAGCCTTTGCGGGTTTTGCTGCGACCTTGTCGACACTGGCGATCGTTGCCGGCTGAACATCAGCCTGCGCCTTCAGCGCGGCGTCGCTAAGATCGATCAATGGCTTTGCGCTGCTGCGGCCGCGGATCGTCTGCGCCACTTTGTCGGCGCTTCCATCGGCAACCACGCCCTGATCCCCCTGCGCATCATCGGCATCGTCATTGGCGGTACCGCTGCTCGCCTTGGCCAGCGCGTCGGAGAAGCCATTCTTTTGGCCGGCGGCATCGTCTTTTCCGGCCGGTCGCGCAGATTTCGCAATCGCGGCGGACTCCGCACCGGGGGCTCCGCCCGAGACGCTCATATCCATCATTGTTCGTTGCCTTCCTGCGCCAGAAGACCGTCGATCTCGTCGAGCTTGGATCGATTGGTCGTCACAAATGCGTTGAATGAGGGGTCGGTATCCTGGCTCTGGCCAGTCGATGCCACACCTCCCGGAACAGGCTCGGGAAGCGCGCCTGGCGCTTCCGATTGCGTGGCTATTGCCACAGCCTTTTCAGAAGTGATTTCTTGATGATCAGTGTTAGGGTTGGAGGCTTGCGTCAAGCTTGCCGGCTCGGGAGCGCGCAGGATCTGCTCGGCAACGGATCGCGCCGCCTCCTGCAGCGCCTGATCCCGCGGCGAAAGTGTGTTGCCGTCGATGCCGCTGACATTCTTCGCCGCCCGGTCGATATCCTCTGTGGGAAGGCCGGCCATGCCGCCATAGAAATCCGCGAGCGGACCGAAGGCATTGTCGGTGCCGCCGCCAAGCGACTGCACCCGTCCGACCGCCATGCGCGCCAGCTCCGGCTTGCCTGATATCGCGGCGGCGCGGGCGATGCGCAGATAGACCTCGCGCTGGCGCGGAGCGTCCATGAAGGACAGGATATCGATGACGTCCTGCGGTTTCACGTCGTGATCGTGGCCGACGACGAGCGTGACGAAAAGATCGGCGAACTGGCTGGCATAGGGCGAATGCAGGAAGCGTCTGACATAACGCTGCGAATAGGCCATTCCCTTGTCGAGCATCCCCTTGTCGACGCAGATGGCAACGGAGCGGCGCAACGCCGCTTCCTCGACGATCGTACCGGGTGCTGCAAGACGCGCCTGGTCGTAGAGATCCAGCGCGTCTGTCGGTTTCGTCGCGATCAGCACGTTGCCGCCGATCAGCGCAAGATAGGGGCCGATCTTCTTGTCGCGATATTCCCTGGCCGTCTCCTCCAGCGTCTTGGCGACAAGCAGCCCCTTGCCGCTCAGATATTTGCGCAGCACATCGGTGACGCGGTTGTCGAAATAGCCGTTGACGTCGTGGGCGATTAGATATTCGAGCGTCTGGGGATTGCCGCCGCTCATCGCGTAGATCAGCGCCGCGTCGACATTGCGGTCGTCGTCGAACGTCGAAGGATCGACAGTGCGCAACCGCTCGTCGATCGTGCCCAGCATGAAGCGCTGCATCTCGCCGGCCGAATGATCGCCGCTGACGACGGAATCCTGCACGAATTGCAGCGACCGCAGCATCTTGTACGGCGCAAGATCATCCGGATCCTGTGCATTGCCTGCGGCCGGCGAAAGCATCGCCAAGCCAAGGGCCACAAATCCGACGTAGCGATGCTGCCGACGCGCCATTCGACTATCCTTGATCCGCCTGCACCAGAATCTCGATCCGGCGGTTGGTCGCGTTGAACGGGTCAGACGGCAGCTTCAGCCGACGGTCGGCGAAGCCGGAAACCTGGGAGATGCGTTTCTCGTCGAGCCCGCCGCGCACAAGCATGTAGTAGGCGCTCTGGGCGCGATCCATCGAAAGCCGCCAATTCTCGTTCTGCGTGCCCTTATACTGGCGCCCGTCCGTGTGGCCGCGGATGGCGATCGCACCACCCCTCGCCTTCAGGATCGCACCGATCTTTTCCATGGCGAGCACCATCTCCTGGCGCGGAACCGCAGAACCGATATTGAACATCGAATCGTCGGTCTGGTCGGAGATGCTGACCAGCAATCCGCCCTCGGACGCCGTCACGGTCAGGCCTTCGGCGAGCTTGCCGGCGACACCGCCGATCTGCTGGGCGATCTGGGCCTGCAGCTGCTCGGCTTCCTTCTTCTGCTGCTGCTCGGTCTCGGAGGCACTCTTGTCCGCATCCTTCTGATGATCGGCGTCTTTCTGAGCGTCGGCTTTCTTGCCCTCAGGCGACTTGCCGTCCTTGGCTTCGACCGCGCCCTTGGTTTCCTTGGTTTCCTTGGTTTCTTTGGTTTCCTTGGCCGCCTTCTGATCGGTGGTCAGCGGTATCGGCTGCATATCCTCGACCTTGGCGATCTCGCTTGTCTTGCTCTCGACCGCCTGCTGGTCGTCGCTCTTGCCGGGCGGCAACGTCTTGCCGGCTGTCGTGACCTCGACCTGCTTCGTCCAGAAATCCGGATCGAAGGGATCACGATAGGCCTCGCCGCCGTCGGCGCCGGTGGCCGGGCCCGAATCGGCGGCACCGCCGTCGCCCTTGGCGCTGACATTGGCCTGCTGGCCGACCTCCTGGGCGATCTCGGCAAGAACCGAATACGGATTTTCGAAGAAATCGGCCTCGGAATAATTGGTTTGGTCGCCTGATGTCGATGTCTGGTCGTCACCATCGGCGGCAGCCTTGCCGTCGTTCGGATCTTCTTCCTTCTGCTTCGACTTCTCCTGCTTCTCTTCGCCCTCGGCGTTGTCGACGGGCTTCTTCAGGCCCTTCTCGGTGGGCTTTTCGTCGGACAGTTTGATCGGATTGAAATAGGTCGCGACCGACGCCTTGGTCTCCTCGTTGGCGGCATTGACCAGCCACATGACCAGGAAGAACGCCATCATCGCCGTCATGAAGTCGGCATAGGCAATTTTCCACGCACCGCCATGGGCGCCATCGTGATCACCGCCGCCATGTCTCTTGACGATGATGATCTCGTTCTTGCCGTGGTGGTGGTTTTCGCCTTCGCTCATTCGAGAACTTTCTTCAAGCTGGCTGCCCAGGCGGACATACGGGTGACGATGACGGATTCACCGATTTCAACGGCGAGATCGATATCGTCGGTCTCAATGTGGCGAACCGCCCCGGCATGTTCGCCGAGCTCGGCCTTCACTATGTCGAAAAGCCGGGTCGGCCCCCTGACGACGATCGCTCCGGCCGCGCCTTCGAGGATCGCGTCGCGCAGCAGGGCCGCGAGGCTTTCGGCAGCCTTGGCGGCGAGCGCGTCCGTCATCACAGGCGCGATGGCGACGGCGGCGCCGGCGCTGACCAGCTGAGCGACCTCTTCGGCGATATCGCGGATGCGGGATGCAATGACCGCCGCCGCCTCGACTTCGTAGCGAAGCTTCAGTTCCTCGAGTTCACGCGCATGGACCTCCGCCAGCGCCCGCGCCTCGAGTTCGTATTTGTCAGTCAATTCCGCGGTCGCAGCGGCATGACCTTCCGCATAGGCTTCGCGGCGCTCTGCCTCGATATCGATCGCCGGTTCGCTCGGCATTTCGGGGAAAGCGTCGCCGCCGAAATCATCCATGTCGAGGATTGGCGCTGACGATTCCGGTTCACCGAAATCCTTCAAATACCGGGAAAGCGAAATGCTCATAAAAAAACCATCCAGCATTCGGGAGGCATGCAACATGCCCGCCCCCGCTCAAAGTGACCTTGCGCGCCGCCATCCCCTTCGAAACGGACAAGGGCCTGACCTTGCGCCGGCACGGATTCGGACGATGCCTTCATGCCGGAAACTAGGAAGTCAAACTTGCGCGAGGATGAATGGCGCCGCCGCCACCCGTGATCGCGCCGCCCCTATTCCAGCAGGATCAGGATCTTGCTTGCGGCCGTGTTGAGGATCGAGATCGCTTCGACGGCCATTTGTTTCTGGGTTTCGATCGCCTTCTGCCGAATCGAAGCCTCGTCCATGTCGGTATCGACGAGCGCACCGACGCTCTTGTCGATCGAATCGGACAGATCGGCGGTATAGTCGATCTGATCATCGATGCGCGTCTTCATCACCCCGATGGACGCGGCCGTCGTCGTCAGCGAGGAGAGCAGCGAGTCGGTGACGTCAAGCATGTCGGTGAGTTGTGCATCGGTCGTGGTTTTGCCAATCGCAATTTCCGTACCTGTCGCCGGCGTGGTGGAGTTAGCGTTCAGCAAATAATAGTTCCGCGACGTCGTGCCGCTGTTATTGATCGCATTGGCATCGACCGGCTTGGTCAGCAGGCCGCCGCTGGCATTGTTCTTGTCGATGAGGATGGTCTGCGAGGATGGGAAATCGATGGTCTGGGCCTGATATTCGCCGGTCGGAGCGCGCACGAAACCAGAGATGACCTGCCATGTCGGCGGCGCAGCGGTGTCACCGTTCAACAGCCAGTTTTCACCCGCAAACGACGTCGATTCGACGACGGTCTGCAACTGCTCTTTGTATTCGCTGATCTCGGCGTTGATCTTGTCCTTGTCGGCGCCAGGCTCTCTTGCCGAAACCAGCTTGGCGCGAATCTGGCCGATGAGATCGATCGCCGAGTCCATCGCCGTGTAGGTCGCATCCACCTTGGCAGCGCCGAGACCGAGCGCATCTCCGATCGTTCCGAGATTGGTGCTGTCCGAACGCATGACGGTCGCGACCGACCAGTAGGACGCATCGTCGGCGGCCGTCTCGATACGATATCCCGAGGACACCTGCTGTTGGGTCTGGTTGGCTTCTTTGTTGATGCTGCGCAGCACCGCAAGCGCATTCACCGCGGCCGCGCTGGTAATCTTAACGGTCATCGACAGGTCTCGGAATCGGGGTGAAAGGGCAGGCCGGATTACCGGCGGCGACTGAAGTGGCGTCATGCCTCCGGCAGAGTTTCTACCGGCGTGTCGCAAAAGCAAATCAACTCGAGGCGAAGTTAACTCGATACCAACCTATTGGGCAAGAGCGCAGCACTGAGCCTGGCGCAGCGATCGAAATGTCGACCAAAGCATTGATATAAAAGAAAGAACCGCGCCATTTCGGGCGCGGTCCGGGAGGCTTTGCGCTTGCTGCCAGACGGTGGCGCAAGATTCGGTCCAGCTTCAGCGCCAGATTTAGCTGCGGAACAGCGTGAGGATGTTCTGAGCGCTGGAGTTGGCGATCGACAGCGACTGGATGGCCAGCTGCTGCTGCGTTTGCAGCGCCGTCAGCTTGCTCGATTCCTCTTCCATGTCTGCATCGACGAGGCGGCCGACGCCCGAGTCGATCGAGTCGCTGAGCGCGCCGACGAAGTTTTCCTGCAGCTCGATGCGAGTGGAAATCGAGCCGAGCTGCGATGCAGCCTTGGTCATCGCATCCAGGCCGGCCTCGATTGACGTCAGGGCCATGGAGATCTCAACCGAGCCGAAAGTGCTGATGTCCATCGAGTAGATCGAGCCGATCGTACCAGATGATGTGCCGAGAATGCCGGAGCTCGTCTCGATCGTGCCAGTCGAGGTCATGCCGAAGAGGACGTTGCCCGCGGAGCTCGAGTTCAGAATGTAGTCCGTTGTCTTGACCGAGACATTGCCGTTGCCATCGCGCACGAAGGTGGAAACGACGCTCTTGGTGCCGTCAGCGCCGGCAACCCAGTTTTCACCGGAGAAGGAAGCCGATTGCGCGATGCTCAGAAGCTGCTGCTGCAGCTGGCTGATTTCTTCCTGAATCTTGGTTTTGTCGACGCCCTTTTCGGTCGCGGCGACGATCTTCGCCTTGATTTCGCTGATGACGTCGATGGCGCTGTCCATCGCGGAGTAAGCGGTGTCGACCTTGGCGGCGCCGAGGCCGAGAGCGTCGGAAACGGCGGAAAGTGCCTTGTTGTCCGAACGCATGGTCGTTGCGATCGACCAGTAGGCGGCGTTATCGGCTGCCTTTTCGACGCGGTAACCCGACGATACGTGGTTCTGCGTCGTCTCTAGGCTGTCGTTGATTCCGCGGAGTGTCTGAAGAGCGGCCATCGCCGCGACGTTCGTCAAAATGCTGGTCATGAAATGATTGCCCCTTGTTGGCAAATGGAAAAAAGGGACATTCCGGGAAGCTACCGGGAACGGGGATC
This sequence comes from Rhizobium sp. PRIMUS64, assembly GCF_023006465.1. Taxonomy (NCBI): domain Bacteria; kingdom Pseudomonadati; phylum Pseudomonadota; class Alphaproteobacteria; order Hyphomicrobiales; family Rhizobiaceae; genus Rhizobium; species Rhizobium sp. PRIMUS64. The sequence continues at coordinate 20,893 of NZ_JALBGX010000045.1, forward strand.
AGCCTCATGCCTGTTAACCGGTTCTTAAATTTGGTTAACTCGCCGTCTCGTTGACCGCAGAAGACAGCATTATGGTTAATCAACAGTTAACGGAAATTAAAAAAGCCGCGCTCCATTGAAGCGCGGCTCGATTCCGAGATGCCCGCCGGAGACCGGCGGGCCGATATTTCCGAGGGTTATTAGCCGCGGAACAGCGTGAGGATGGTCTGCGAAGAGGAGTTCGCAATCGACAGCGACTGGACCGCCAGCTGCTGCTGGGTCTGCAGGGCGCTGAGCTTGGAGGACTCTTCTTCCATGTTGGCGTCAACGAGACGGCCGACACCGGAGTCGATCGAGTCGCTGAGGGCGGACACGAAGTTTTCCTGCAGCTCGATGCGCTTGGAGATCGAGCCGAGCTGAGCGCCGGCGCTGGTCATGGCCTTCAGAGCCGATTCAACGTTGGTCAGAGCCGACTGGATCTCGCCGAGGGTGAAGTTGGTGATGTCCATTGCGTAGACAGAACCGGTCGCACCATTCGAAGTACCGAGGATACCCGTGGAGGTTTCGACCGAGCCGCCGCTCATACCGAACAGAACGTTGCCCGTGGAGCTGTCGTCGAGAATATAGTCGGTCATCACGACCGAAACGGCGTTGGAGCCGTCGCGGACGAACGACGAAACGACGTTCTTGGTGCCGTCAGCGCCGGCAACCCAGTTTTCACCGGAGAAGGAAGCCGACTGCGCGATGCTCATCAGCTGCTGCTGCAGCTGGCTGATTTCTTCCTGGACCTTGGCCTTGTCGACGCCGTTTTCAGTCGCGGCAACCAGCTTGGCCTTGATGTCGCCGACGACATCGATAGCGCTGTCCATGGCGGAGTAAGCGGTGTCGACCTTTGCAGCGCCGAGGCCGAGAGCGTCGGAAACGGCGGAAAGTGCCTTGTTGTCCGAACGCATGGTCGTTGCGATCGACCAGTAAGCAGCGTTGTCGGAAGCCTTGCCGACGCGATAGCCGGACGAAACGTGAGCCTGGGTTTCCTGGAGACCCTGGTTGATACCACGGAGAGTCTGGAGGGCTGCCATTGCAGCGTTATTGGTGTTGATGCTCGTCATAGTTTGCTTGCCCCTTGTTGGCAGATCTTAAGAAGGGACATTCCGGATTTCGGCCGGCCCACAGCGATCAGCATCATGCCTGTTAACCATCTCTGTTAAGGTTAACTCGCCGTTTCGATGGGCCTAGAAAACAGCAAGATGGTTAAAGAAAGCTAAATCGAGATCGGAAATTATTCAAAAATATCTGAGGCTTAGAAGGATTTTCATTAACCTTATATTAAAACATTTCGCGGCCGGGGATGACCCGGCCGCGAAACTTGGAAACCTTGTGCCGACCGGTCTTAGCGGAAGAGCGACAGGATGTTCTGCGAAGAGGAGTTCGCGATCGACAGCGACTGGATCGCCAGCTGCTGCTGGGTCTGCAGGGCGCTGAGCTTGGAGGACTCTTCTTCCATGTTGGCGTCAACGAGACGGCCGACACCGGAGTCGATCGAGTCGCTGAGAGCAGACACGAAGTCGTCCTGGGCGTCGATGCGGCTGGAGAGCGAACCGAGAGCAGCGCCGGCGCTGGTCATGGCCTTCAGAGCCGCTTCAACGTTGGTCAGAGCCGACTGGATCTGGCCGGCGGTGAAGTTGGTGATGTCCATCGCGTAGATCGAACCGGTCGCACCACTCGAAGTGCCGAGGATACCGGTGGAGGTTTCGACCGAACCGCCGCTCATGCCGAACAGAACGTTGCCCGCAGAGCCGCTGTCGAGAACGTAGTCGGTCGTGGTGATCGAAACGGCGTTGGAGCCGTCGCGGACGAACGAGGAGACGACGCTCTTGGTGCCAGAGGCGCCGGCAACCCAGTTTTCGCCGTTGAAGGAAGCCGACTGAGAGATGCTCAGGAGCTGCTGCTGCAGCTGACCGATTTCTTCCTGGACCTTGGCCTTGTCGACGCCGTTTTCAGTCGCGGCAACCAGCTTGGCCTTGATGTCGCCGACGACATCGATGGCGCTGTCCATGGCGGTGTAAGCGGTGTCGACCTTGGCAGCGCCTACGCCGAGAGCGTCGGAAACGGCGGAAAGTGCCTTGTTGTCCGAGCGCATGGTCGTTGCGATCGACCAGTAAGCAGCGTTGTCCGAAGCCTTTTCAACGCGGTAACCAGAAGAAACGTGGTTCTGCGTGTTGTTGAGGCTCTGGTTAACGCTACGCAGCGTCTGGAGAGCGGCCTGCGCGGAAGTATTGGTGTTAATGCTTGTCATAAGTCTGTCCCCTGGAAAACTAGATACAAAAAGGAGGACATACCGGACTATAGTACCGGCGATGACGGACCAGCTTCATGCTACTCGGCGCCTTTTTTGTTTGGCCCAAACCCGTCATGTCCAGGGCAATCTCGCAGCCAATGCTTGCCAACTCCTTAAAAGTACAGGCCCCAGGCCGGCTCCTCGCAGGGGATAGTTAATGCTTGCTGAATATATTCCTTGGCACTCTAATTCTCTTGAAAACCAAGCGTTTTCCCTAGGCAAAAGTCGGCATTTCCCCGCGAAAACAGAGGTTCACCAAGCGCACCGGTTTCAAGCAAGCTTCGAATGCCAATGTGGCAGGCGCCGGGATAGCACCATCGGACCGATCCGCCCGTTTTTGCGGAGGACGGCCTGTCCGTGCCTCGGCGGTCGACGCCAGAACATTTCCTTCACGGAGTTGGGTTTTGAACAGCAAAGTTTCGTTCTCTGCGGCATCCAAGGATTACCAGATGGGCCGCTACACACAGTCCTTGGCAACGCTCAACCAGCTGATGGATATTCAGCAGGACGCCAAGACCTATGCGCTGCTGGCCAAGAACCTCGTGCAGCTCGGCTTCAAGGCCGATGCCGCGAAAGCCTATGGCCTGGCCGGCAACTGCGAAGGACCGAACTCCTACGAATACCAGAAACAGGCGGCCAAGCTGCACTACGAGACCGGCAGCGAGGACGATGCTCTGCTGATCGCCATGCGAAACCTTAGCAAGGCGCAGGAAGACCCGGAACTCGCCTTCATCATCACCGCGATCTATCTGAAGCGGCAGCAGCGGGATATCATCCGCCCGTTCAAGACGGTGCTGTCGCAGAGCGCCAATCCCGATCATATGCGCCTGGCAGCCCTGCTACTGAGCGACGATCTGAACGATGCAACCAACCAGAGCCTCTCGCGCAACCTCTTCAAGCGGTTTCCAGGCAATCTTGCATTCCGCTTCCTGCATCTGGTTTTCGCCCGCGAATTCAATGAGTTCGAAGAGGCAAGCAAACATCAGGCGGTGATCGATGCCTCACTCGCAAAGGGCGATGTCGAGATCCTGCGCAAGGATAACCCGTTCTATCATCTGCACTGGTGCGGCAACGAGGATTTCAACCGATATGCGACGATCGGCACCACCCCCCTCAACCCGGAACGGGTGGCCCTCCGCCGCAACCAGCCGCACAGCTGGTCGGACAAGATCCGGATCGGCTACATGTCATCGGATTTCTGGGATCGCCACGCCACGATGAAGCTCTTGCAGCGCATCCTCGAACTGCACGACAAGGACCGGTTCGAGGTGACGCTCTTCTGCCATACTGGCCCTGAATACCTCAAGCACAACAATACCGATCGCAGCCGCTGGGGCCGGATCGTTACTGTTCATGGCTTCTCCGACCAGGGGATGCTGGCGGCGGTGCGCGAGCATAATATTGACATCATGGTCGACCTGAAGGGCCATACTTCGGGCAGCCGCGCGTCGGCCTTCAATTTGCCGCTCGCGCCGGTGCATGTCGGCTGGCTCGGTTTCCCCGGCAGCACGGTCAATATCGATCTCGACTACGTCATCGGCGACCATTCTGTATTGCCCGAGGTGGCCAAGCCCTTCTACCATGAGAAATTCTGCCGGCTGCCGGAGAGCTACCAGCCGAACGACCCGATGCATCGCCCGAAGCCGCGTCCTGTCACCCGCGAGCAGCTCGGCCTGCCGGAAGACGCCTTCATCTTCGCGTCCTTCAACGGCAACCGCAAGATCACGCCGGAGACGATCGACAGCTGGTGCCGCATCCTCAAGCGCGCGCCAAACAGCGTGCTCTGGCTGATGGCGAACACGCCGCGCAACCAGGCGAACCTCTTGAAGCAATTCCAGGCGGCGGGGATCTCCGCCAAGCGGATCATCTTCTGCCCGCGCGCGCCCTACGAAGAGCACATCGACCGTCAGCAGGCGGCCGACGTCGGCATCGACACCTTCCCCGTCAACGGCCACACGACCACTTCGGAGCAGCTCTGGGGCGGACTGCCGGTCCTGACCGTCAAGGGCACCAACTTCGCCTCACGCGTCAGCGAGAGCCTGCTCAGGGCCATCGACCTGCCCGAACTCGTGGCAAGCGACCTGCAGGCCTATGAGGACCTTGCCGTCGAACTGGCTGAGAATCCCGCGCGGATCGCGCAATACAAGGCGCATCTCAAGGAGAAGCGTTATATCGCGCCGCTCTTCGATGCCGAACGGTTCTGCGACCATCTGGAGCAGGCCTATGAAATCATGGCTGAGCGTGCCAAGCAGGGTCTTGCACCCGATCACATGGACATTCCGGCGCTGCCGCCGCGCACGGCGCCGTTCGCGGCCGAGTGAGGCTTTCGATCTGCACTCCGTTGCGCGTCGGTTCAGGCGCGCAACGGGCGCTGAAGCACTTTGGGATGGCTGCATAGTTAAAAACCCGCCGGAGCGATCCGGCGGGTTTTCTCATTGGCGAATATCAAGCTGCGACAGCCGGTTAGAGCAATTCCAGGAAAAGTGCGAAGCGGTTTTCCGTCCGGAATTGCGTAAAAACAAAAGGATAGAGCGGTTCTGCGCTTCCGTTAAAAGCTGAACCGCTCTAGCTGAACGAGCGCACCAGGCTGCCGACGAGCAGGTTCCAGCCGTCAATCAGCACGAAGAAGAGAATCTTGAAAGGCAGCGAGATCGAGGTCGGCGGCAGCATCATCATGCCCATCGCCATGGTGATTGTGGCGACGATGAGGTCGATGACGAGGAACGGCAGCACGACGAGGAAGCCGATCTCGAAGCCGCGGCGAATTTCGGAAATCATGAAGGCCGGGATCAGCACGCGGTAGTCGATCGGATTGGTCGTCTGGATATTCTGCCCGCGTTCGCGCGCCAGATCGACGAAGAGCGCCAAATCCTTGTCGCGGGTATTGGCCGCCATGAAGGTGCGGAAGGGTTCGGCGATACGCTGGACCGCCTCGGTCTCGTTGATCTGATTGGCAAGCAGCGGCTGTACGCCGTTCTGCCAGGCCTGATCAAAGGTCGGCGACATGACATAGAAGGTCATGAACAGCGACAGCGACAATAGGATCATGTTGGAAGGCGTCGAGGAGAGGCCCATCCCTGAGCGCAGGATCGAGAAGGCGATGATGAAGCGCGGGAAGCTCGTCACCATGATCAGGATGCCCGGCGCGACCGAAAGAATGGTCAGCAGGCCGAATGTGCGGATGATCCAGGCGGCGACGGAGCCATCGACCGGCACGTTCAACAAGTCAGTCGGCAGCTGCTGTGCCACCGCCAGTTCCGGTACCGCCATCATGGCGGCAAGGAAAACTATGAGACGAATCATTCGATGACAAATGTCCTGAACATGACCTTCGATACCCGCCCTTGCGAGCGAAGGTCAACACGTTCCTGTATGTCATCCTTGAGATATTGAAAGCCGCGCGGCCCCTCGATCTGCTGAAGGGAAACGGTTCTGATATAGGCGAGGATATCCTGATGAATATCCTCGGAAACCTTGACATCCGGCGGCCCGTTGAACAGCAGCGCGACTTCGAGTCGCACCCAGTTTTCCGAGGGGTAGGCGAGGTTCGAGGTGATCGGCTCGAGCTGGACGACGTTGTTGGCCTCGGTCGAGATGCGCGCCAGACCTTCCTCGGCCTTTTTCTTGGCCTCGGCATCCTTGGCCTGCTCGACCTCCTTGGCACCCTTGATGTTGGGCGCGACGATCGTGCCGACCGCCCAGCCGCCGCCGGCGCCGAGCAGGGTCAGGACGACGACGCCGATGATCGTCATCAGCGTGCCGGATTTCTTCGGTTGACCTGCGCTTGCGTCTGGCTCTGCCATCGTCGTTCAGCCTCAAAGCGGCGAGAAAAGATCGACGGCCTGCTGGCCGCGCGGAGGCTGCTGCACTTCCATCAGGCGGCCGCGGCCACCATAGGAAATGCGGGCTTCGGCGATCTTGTCGTAGGAGATCTGGTTTTCGGCATTGACGTCCTGCGGACGAACGATACCAGCAACGTTCAGGATGCGCAGTTCCTGGTTCAGGCGGACTTCCTGCGAGCCCGATATGACGAGGTTGCCGTTCTCGAGAATGCCGGTGACGACGGCGGCGACCAGAAGGGTGAGCTTGTCGGTGCGCTCGATCTTGCCCTTGCCGTCGGTGCTGGTATCGGAGCCATAGGTCAGATCGGTCTTGGACTCGGGCGTCCAGCCGAAGATCTGGGCGTTGACGTCCCAGTTCATGCCGCTCGAATTCTTGCGGCTGCGGTTGGTCTCGTTGTCGAAGGAGCCCTTGTCATTGATCTGGATGTCGACGGTCAGGATGTCGCCGACGTTGAGCGCGCGCGCATCCTTGAAGAGAGCGGCCTGCGAATCGCTCCACAGCGAGTAGCCCTGCGCCACGGCGCGCGGCTGCTTCGGATAGAGCGCCATCTGCGGCGTCTGGCCGTAGGCAAGACCGCTTCCGATCGGGCTCATGGCGGGCGCGCGGCCGATCTCGCTGACCGCCGTCGGAGACTGGCAACCTGCAAGGAGTGCGAGGGCGGCGATCGCGGCCGGGAAACGCATATTCATGAAGGATCCTTCGACGTATTGGGATCGGACGCACTGGCGATGACGCTGGCGATGGCAGCGGCCTTCTGCGGGTCCATCTCGTTGAGGATGAGGCTCGACTGCCGCGGGCCGAGCCGCATGATCACGGCGGAAGCCACCTCGATCTTCATGTCCTGCAACTGGAGTGCGGCCGCATCCGGCTTCATCTTCTTGTAGATCTCAGTGAGGCCGGCTTCCGCCTGCTTCAGGAAATCGTCGCGCCGCTTCAGCCAGTCCTGATATTCGGCCTTGCGCTTGTCCATCTCCGCCATGCGGGCGTCGATGTCGGCGCGAAGCTTTTCCAGTTCCTGCTTCTGCAGGAGATAACGCTGGTCGCGGGCGGGCTCGGCAATGTTGGTACAGAACTGCTTGATCTCGTCCTGGGACGTGATGTCGCCAGCCGGCGCATGTTCCTGCGCGAAGGCGCCGGGGATCGACAGAAGGACGAGGCCCGCGGCCGGCAGCGCCAGACGGCGCAGCAATTGCAGGACCGTCATGTCAGGGTTGATGATCTTGATCATTGCAGCACAAGCTCCGCCTGCAGGGCGCCTGCCGATTTGATGCCCTGGAGAATGGCGATAATACCATCCGGTTTCACCCCTATGTTGTTGAGGCCGGCGACGAGGGTCCGGAGGTCAGGGCCGTCGATGATCGCGACGCGCCCGCCGGTCTGCTCCGCGGCGATATCGGTCTGAGGCTGGACGGCGGTTACGCCGCGCGAGAAAGGTTCGGGCTGGATGATCTGCGGCGTTTCGGTGACCTGAACCGTCAGGGTACCGTAGCTGACGGCAACCGGCGAGACGCGGACGTCCGAGCCGATGACGATCGTTCCGGTGCGTTCGTTGATGACCACCTTGGCCGGCGTATCGGTCTCGACGATGAGATTTTCGATATCGGCCATCAGCCGGGTGAGATCGGCCGTGCGCGGCTTCTGGATCACGACCTCCTGCGAATCCTTGGCTTCGGCAACCGGGCCGCCGAAGCGCGCCGAGGCATAACCATTGACGATGTCGGCGATACGGATCGCCGTCGAGAAGTCGGGGTTGCGCAATTGCAGGACGAGATTGACCGAATCCTTGAAGCGGGACGGCAGTTCGCGCTCGATGATCGCGCCGCCAGGCACGCGGCCGGCGGTGGTGACGCCTTCGGTGACCGTCGCCGCCTGGCCCTGCGCCTGAAAACCGGAAACAATGGCGGCACCCTGCGCGACAGCGTAGATCTGGCCGTCGGCGCCGGAAAGCGAGGTCATGACAAGCGTGCCGCCGCGCAGCGACGTCGCATCGCCGAGCGAGCTCACCGTCACGTCGATACGGCTGCCGGGGCTTGCGAAAGGGGGCAGGTTGGCGGTGACCATCACGGCCGCCGTGTTCTTGGCGTTGGACTGGCCGCCCTGCGTCGAGATGCCGAGATTCTGCAGCATCGCGCGCATCGACTGCTCGGTGAAGGGCGAGGACCGGAAGCCGTCGCCGGTCCCCTGGAGGCCGACGATGAGGCCATAACCGATCAGCTGGTTATCGCGGCCGGCCTGAAGGGAGGCGATGTCCTTGATGCGGGAGGTCAGCGCCCAGGCGGGCGCGACATCAGCCAAACTCATGGCGAGAACCGCGACAAGAGTAACGAAACGGAAGAACAATTTCATTTTGCCCTCACATGGACCGTGCCGTCCGCAAGCACCGTGCCGCTGACGATGACACCGGAATCCATATTTCGCGCGCGGACGACCTGCCCGGTCGCGCCATCTTCGAGCGGCGTGCCGGCGGCGGAGATCGTCATCGCGCCGAGCGAGAAGACCAGGCGGATCGAAGAGCCACGGGTCACGGTATAGGCCTCGCGCAGGGCCGAAACCGAGATGGTGCGGCCCGGCAACAGCGTGCGCTTGGAAACCATGCCTTCGACCTGCGAAACGGATTTGGCATAGTCGCCGGCGAGGTTGGGGTTGGTGACCTCGACCTCCTGAAGCTGGCTGGCCGACAATGTGTCGCCGGGGTAGATGATCGTGGTCGGGACGACGGCATAACCCATGCCGGCATCCGCGTTCGCAGGCAAGATAATGCCCGCGACTGCGATCGTGGCTGCCGCCACCCATCCTGAGATGTGTCCTGCCCGGCAAAACATCATGTTTCGGCCCTTCCCTTACTTCAGGTTCTTGCTGACGATGGAGGCCATTTCATCAGCGGTGGTGATCACCTTGGAATTCATTTCGTAAGCGCGCTGGGCCGAGATCAGCTCGGTGATTTCCTTCACCGGGTCGACGTTCGAAGATTCCAGGTAACCCTGCTTCATGTAGGCGAAACCTTCCTCATCGGGATTGCCGATGACGGCTTCGCCGGAGGCCGGCGTTTCCTGGAAGAGATTGTCGCCGAGCGGCTGGAGACCCGCCTCGTTGACGAAGTCGGCAAGCGTCAACTGACCGAGCACGGTCGCATCCGTCGCACCCGGCAGCTTGGCAGAAACCTGGCCGGAGCGGCTGATCGTCAGCTCGGTCGAGCCTGTTGGAATGGTGATGCCGGGAAGGACCTCGTAGCCGTCGATGGTGACGAGCTGGCCCTGGTCGTTCTTGTTGAAGGCGCCGGCGCGGGTGTAAAGCGTCGTGCCGTCGGTCGACTGGATCTGGAAGAAGCCCTTGCCGATCAGCGCCACGTCGAGATCGTTGCCGGTCTGGGTCAGTTCGCCCTGGAGATGCAGGTTGCGGACCGCCGAGGTCTGGACGCCGAGGCCGATATTGGCACCTTCCGGAACGACGGCCTGGTTGGCGCGGTTGGCGACACCCTTGGCACGTTCGGTCTGGTAGAGAAGATCCGAAAATTCGGCGCGAGCGCGCTTGAAACCCGTCGTATTGATGTTGGCGATGTTGTTCGCGATGACTTCCAGATTGGTCTGCTGGGCATCCATGCCCGTTGCTGCGATGGCGAGCGCTCTCATGTGTTCGTCCTCAAATCAGTTACATCTGCATCTTGGTGACTTCGAGAAAGGCCGAGACGACCTTGTCGCGGATGGCAATCGCGGTTTGCAGCGTCTGCTCGGCCTGGAGCATGGAATCGACGACTTCACGCGTCGTCGCCGTGCCCTTGATACCGGCAAAGGACATGCTTTCCGCACCCTTCAGGCTGCTGACCGCGTCGCTCGCCATGTTGCCCATGACCGAGGCGAAGCTCATGCCATTGGCCGCACCGGCGGCGCCCGGCATGGTGGCGGCAGACGACGAGGCGGAATTTTCGGTGTCGACGGCGCCGAGCGCGCGGGTCATCGAAAGGTTGCTGACATTCTGGACGCTGCTGATCATTATTATTGGCTCTTCAGGAGATCGATCGTGGAGGAGATGAGATCGCGGGTCTGTTTGATGGTCTGCAGGTTGGCGTCATACGAGCGGTTGGCTTCGCGCATGTCGGCCATCTCGACGAGGATGTTGACGTTCGGCAGCTTGACGACGCCCTTCTGGTCCGCAGCCGGGTTGCTGGGATCGAATTCAGTGCTGAAGTCGCCTTCGTCGACGCCGACCTTCTTGACGCCGACCGTCTCGACGCCGCTGGCGCGATCCATCTGCTGGCCGAAGGTAATCGTCTTGCGCCGATAGGGCTCGGCGCCGGGCGTGTCGCCGGTCGAGCGGGCGTTGGCGATGTTTTCCGAGACGATGCGCAGGCGCGTTGACTGCGCTTCGAGCCCGGAGCCGGCGATTTTCATTGCTGCTGAAAGCGGATCCATGACTTTACCTTCTGACGGTCATCAACATCATGCGGTTGAAGGAACTGACCAGCGAGGTGTTCAGATCATACTGGCGCTTGATATCGCCCGACTTGGAAAGCTCCTCGGCCAAACCGACGGTATTGCCGGATTCCTGGACGCCGATTTCCTGGTCGAGTGCAGCGTCCTTGACGTCGATATCGCCGCTGTTGCTGAAATCGTTACCGCTCAGATGCGCCGGATTGGTGCGCGCCATGGCGATGTCGGACTTGTCGAGCACAGCGTCAAAGGGCGTGACGTCCTTGGCGTGGAACTTCGGGGTATTGGCATTCGCGATGTTGCCGGCAACAACCTGCTGACGAATCGTCAGCCATTCCGCCTGTCGCGAAGCCAAGTCGAAAAGTTGGATTGGTTGCATGAAACTCTCCTTTTTTACTGTCCCGAACCTAGTGCGGTAATCTTGCGTGGGACTTACGGGAATTCAGGCTTCGCGAGGCTTTTGTGCGAACGCCGCCATCAAAAGAACAGGGGCAAAAGAACAGGGGCTCCGGCCGGTTCGCGGCGGAGCCCCTGTTGCCTGGCTTTGCAGACAGGTTCAGTTGTTCTGGTAGGTCTCGCCCTTGGAGGTGACGATCACCCATTTGCCGTCGCGCTGCTCCAGTGTCGCAAGGCGGCTTTCATCGGGCAGGATCGAGCCGATGCGCACCACATACATGCCGGAGGGATCCTCGATCAGCGCCCGGCCGTTGGAAACATGCAGCAGTCGGAAGGATGATTTGCCGGGGAAGGGCTGATCCTCCAATATGGGGCCGCCATCGCGCTCCTTGCCGAGATCGGACACCGTAGCGGTCGTCAGCGGATCAATCGGCGGGGCCTTCTTGTCCCCCTCGTTCTTGTTGACCATGGCAAGCGGCGAGACGCTGAAGACGTTACGCGCCGGCCAATCCGGCAGTTCGCGCGAATTGCTGCTGGTGGCAACGTTGATGCCGAACTTTTCCGCGTTGAAGAACACGTACCAGGGGAAGAAAGCCGAGGCGCCGGCAAGCGCCAGGCCGGTAAAGGTCAGCAGCCGATCCAGGATGACGGTTTTCCTGCGCTGCTTCAGGGAAGCGATGCGTTCGTCGTCAAATTCAGTCACGTCTATCTCCTCTGGATGGGGCCGCCCTGATTGCCCATGCCGGCTGCAGCCTTGAGCGCGCCGGCGAGATCGGCAAAGGCATCGGGCGAGTCGCGGTCGCCCGGGGACTGTTTCAGGACGTCGTAAATGATTGGCACCTGCTTGACCGCCATGTCGAGATCGGGATCGGCACCTTGGCGGTAACCGCCGATCAGGCGCAGGTCGCGCGTCTCTTCAAAGCGGTGAATCAGCACCTTCAGCCGCGACACCAGCTTTTCCTGGTCCGGCGTCCAGGCCTTGCGGGCAAGACGCGAGATCGAGGCGAGCGGATCGATCGGAGGATAACGCCCTTCTTCGGCGAGACTGCGCTGCAGGACGATATGGCCATCGAGGATGCCGCGCGTCGAATCGGCAATCGGGTCGTTGTGATTGTCGCCGTCGACGAGGATCGAGATGATCGCCGTGATGGTTCCGGCGCCCTCGGGGCCGGGACCGGCGCGTTCCAGCAGGCGTGGCAGCTCGGTGAAGACGGAAGCGGGATAGCCGCGCGCGATCGGCGGCTCGCCGGAGGCGGTCGCCACCTCGCGGATCGCATGGGCGAAACGCGTGACGCTGTCGACGATGAAGAGGACGTTCTCGCCCTTGTCGCGGAAATGTTCGGCGATGGTGACGGCCGTCAGCGGCGCCATCTTGCGAAGCATCGGGCTCTCGTCGCTGGTTGCGACGACGGCGATCGCCTTCCTCATATTGCTGCCGAGCGTATCCTCGATGAATTCGCGCACCTCGCGGCCGCGTTCGCCGACGAGCGCAATGACAACCTTGTCGAAAGCATCGGCGCGGGCGAGCATGGACAGAAGCGTCGACTTGCCAACACCGGAGCCGGCGAAGATGCCGAGGCGCTGCCCCAGGCAGAGCGGCGAGAAGATGTCGATCGCGCGCACGCCGGTCTTGAAGCCGGTCTCGACACGCTTGCGGGTCATCGAGGGCGGCGCGGTATTGGAGATCGAGCGGCGATCGAGCCCTTCGGTGACCGGACCCAGCCCGTCGATCGGCTCGCCGAGCGAGTTGACGGTGCGCCCACACCAGCTGTCAGATGGTGAAATGCGGAAGGCGCCCTTGCGGATGACGGTATCGTGGATGCCGATCGGCTCGCCGGGTTCGATCGGGCAGACATAGATCAGTTCCGGTTCGACGCGCACGACTTCGCCCAGATGAATCCCGGTCGCCGATTTATGGGCCACGAACTCGCCGAGACGAACATGGCGGGAGAGGCCGTGAACCGTGTAGTGGCCGGCGGCGATGGTCTGCACGCGACCGCCATGGGCAACTGCGAATTCTGGCGATGCGTATCGGTCGACGAGGCCCGCCAGATGCGCCAGCTTCGGGGAAAGGCCGTCCTCAGACAGTAGCGTGGTGCTCATGCTTTAACTTTCAACTTTCGCCTAGCGGCTGCCCCCAAGTGTCTGGACGGCTTCCTTGAAGGAATCTTCGCTGTCGCGCATCAGCGACGAGACGCTCTCGAAGGCGCGGTTGACTTCGATCAGCTGGGTGATCTCGCGCATGGCGTTGACGTTGGAGTTTTCGAGATAGCCCTGCTCGACACCGACATTGAAGCGGTCGACGACGGCGCGCGGCTGGTCGGTGGTCATGATGCCGCTGTTTTCGTAGCGCAAGTAACCCTTGCTGATATCGGCCTCGAACAGACCGAGCGAAGCGACCTGGCGGTCGCCCTGATAGATGATGCCGTCGGTGCCGACGGCAGGCTCGCCGCCTTTGGTGTTCAGCTGGATCGGGGCACCGCCGGCGTCGAGAACCGGATATCCCCGGATCGAAACAAGTTCGCCGGTTTCCTTGATCGTGAAGCGGCCATCCCTCGTCAGGACGCGGCCGGCCGGCGTATCGAGCGAAAACCAGGCATCACCCTTGATGGCGAAATCCAGCATGTTGCCGGTGTGCTGCAGTTCGCCGTTTCCCTCGTTCAGATAGTCGTTGCCCTGGGAAACGAAGGCGACTTTGGTGTTCAGCTTGTTCTTGGTATTCGCCACCATCTCATCGAACTTCACCTCGGTGGCACGAAAACCGGTCGTATTCACGTTCGCCATGTTGTCTGCGATGGTGTTCAGACGCTTTTCGAGGGCCATCTGCGACGACAGAGAAACATAAAGACCGGATTGCATGTCGGTAAGCTCCAAGCATTGGCGATGAACGGGACGAAAAGCCGGGCGTCGTCTTGAGTGGTTCGGCCGGGATTTCGCTGAGGCGGCATCTCAGAAACGGGCGCGGGCACCCATTCGTCTCCTTTAGACTGACGGCAGATGCTTGCGCGAAGCTGGCACGCGGAAATGCCTCGCGATCGGGCCTTTCATCAGCCTCACGCAAGGCAGAAACCCTATCCGTCTCAAAGAAAAGCAACGTTCAGATTGGGCTGACGATGAATATCATTATCGGATTTATAGTGACTTGCGGCTGTATCGTCGGCAGCTTCATGGCGATGGGCGGCGAAGTGGACGCGCTGTTCCAGCCCTTCGAATTCCTCATCATCGGCGGCGCCGGTCTCGGCAGCTTCATCATGGCGAACCCGATGAAGGTGGTGAAGGACTCCGGCAAGGCGCTCAGCGAAGCCTTCAGGCACGCCGTGCCAAAGGAACGCAATTATCTCGATACGCTCGGCGTGCTCTATTCGCTGATGCGCGACCTGCGCACCAAATCGCGAAACGAAATCGAAGCCCATATCGACAATCCGGCCGAATCGACGATCTTCCAGGCAGCTCCGACGGTTCTGAAGAACAAGGAGCTGACGGCGTTCATCTGCGACTATGTACGCCTGATCATCATCGGCAACGCCCGCAGCCACGAGATCGAGGCGCTGATGGACGAAGAGCTCAACACCATCATGCATGACAAGATGAAGCCCTACCACTCGATCCAGATCATGAGCGATTCCTTCCCGGCGATCGGTATCGTCGCGGCCGTTCTCGGCGTCATCAAGGCGATGGCCCACATCAACGATTCGCCTGAAGTGCTCGGCCACCTGATCGGCTCGGCGCTCGTCGGCACCTTCCTCGGCATTCTCTTGTCCTACTGCGTCTGCTCGCCGCTGGTCTCCCAGATCAAGGTCGTGCGCAACAAGCAGCACCGCCTCTACGTCATCGTCAAGCAGACACTGCTTGCCTACATGAACGGCTCGGTGCCGCAGGTCGCTCTCGAATACGGCCGCAAGACGATCTCGGCTTACGAGCGTCCGTCCATCGATGCGGTCGAGCAGGAAATGATGAACCCAGGTGGCGAAAACAAGGCGGCTTAAATGACTATGAGCAATGCTTCGCACGACAAACCGACAATGGATCCTGCCCTCCTCGCCAAGCTGACAGGCGGGCTTGGCGACAGAGGCAGGGTCGCCAAGATCTGCAGTTCCTTCGGGGAAATCTACAGCGAATTCTTTCCCGACGTCATCAAAAGCGAGACCGGCCTCGACGTGACGGTCAACTATCTCGGCTGCGAGATCGGCTACAAGAACCACCTCATCGAAGACCTGAGCGCGAACGTCACACTCGTCGACGCGACGCTGCGCAACTGGTCGCAGAACATTACGCTTGCCTGCGGCAACGGCTTCGTCATCACGCTGATGGAGCATCTGCTCGGCGCCACCGCCGATACGATCGAGGAACCGGCCGACCGGATGCTTTCGATCATCGAGCTCGATCTGGCGGTCATGGTCTTCGACAAGATCGCCAAGGTGCTGCGCTCGGCCGTCAACGCGCCGGGCGGTTTCGAACCGAGCCTTTCGGCCCCGCACGCCCATGACATGCGCGCCCGGCCGCAGGAAGATCGTCCGGATGAATTCGCGGCCGCCATCAACATGTCGATCGCGCTTGCCGGCATCGTTTCGGAATTTTCGTTGATCGTTCCGCAGACGGCACTGCTCAAGACCAAGGTGACGCCGCCGAAGCCGAAACGCCAGGCCAGCAGCAACTCAGCGGAATGGACCGAACAGCTCGGTGACCAGGTCCGCCGCTCACATGTCACGCTCGAGGCCAAGATCAGGCTGCAGGACCTGACGCTGCGCACGATATCGAAGCTGATGGTCGGCGACGTCATTCCGTTCCGCGACCACGGCGACGTGCGTGTCGAGGTCAGCGCCAACAGCAAGGAATTATATGTGTGCGAGTTCGGGCGTTCAGGCGAAAACTACATGGTCCGCGTCAAGGATACGATGAACTCGGATGATGAACTCATCCGTCACTTAATGAATTAATCGGTTCTCTGGCTTTTGGGCTGCAAAGGCAGTTTGAGGCAAGTTTCAACTGGAATAGTGATTTCATGGCTACGAAGAAAACACAGCAGAACAGCGACCTCTCCCTGGATCTTCCGGGCAGCGAAGCGGATCTCGACCAGGCGATCGACGATCTGCGCGGCGTGCTGAAGCAGGATGCCGACGGCGACCTGTCGCAGTTTGGCGACGACCTGCAGAGCGACCCCTTCGCAGCAGGAACGGACCTGGCGGCCTTTGGCGGCGAGACTTCGGAAACCTCCTTTGGCAGCGACGATTTCGGCGGCGACTTCGGCGGCGGCGATGCCAGCCCGGCTGCGGGCATGGATTTCGGCAGCAGCTCCTCCTTCGAGGCGTCGCCGGCCCCGCTCGGCAGCGCTTTGAATTCCAACTTCGACCTGATCATGGACATCCCGATCGACGTCCAGATCATGCTCGGCACCAGCCGCATGCAGGTCTCCGGCCTGATGAACCTCAATGAAGGGGCGACGATCGCCCTCGACAAGAAGATCGGCGAACCGGTCGAGATCATGGTGAATGGCCGCAGGATTGCCCGCGGCGAAATTACGGTGCTTGATAACGACGACACGCGATTCGGTGTGAAACTAATAGAAGTTTTGAGTACGAAAAAAGCCTGATCCCTGTGTGGGACGGAGAGGTTAGACCATGATGGACTTTGACGATTTCGGCGGCGCGCTAGCCGGGAAACCGTTGACCCAGGCTGAAAAGGCGGCGGCTGTTCTTCTCGCTATGGGAAAGGGAGTCGCCGGCCGGCTGTTGAAGTATTTCACCCAGGCCGAACTGCAGACCATTATCTCATCCGCCCAGTCGCTACGCGCCATTCCGCCGGACGAGCTGCTGTTGCTCGTCTCCGAGTTCGAAGACCTCTTCACCGAGGGCGCCGGACTGATGGACAACGCCAAGGCGATCGAGGCCATTCTGGAAGAAGGCCTGACGCCCGACGAAGTCGATAGCCTGCTCGGCCGCCGCACCGCATTCCAGGCTTACGAAACCTCGATCTGGGATCGCCTCAGCGAGGCGGAGCCGACATTCGTCGCACAGTTCCTGCTGCGCGAACATCCGCAGACCGTCGCCTATATTCTTTCGATGATGCCCTCCTCCTTCGGCGCCAAGGTGCTGCTGCAGCTTCCCGACAACCGCCGCGCCGACATCATGAACAGAACGGTCAACATGAAGGCGGTCAGCCCGAAGGCTGCACAGATCATCGAAAACCAGGTCATGACGCTGCTTGCCGAGGTCGAGGCAGAGCGCAATGCAGCCGGCTCGACGAAGGTCGCCGATCTCATGAACGAACTCGACAAGCCGCAGGTCGACACGCTGCTCAGCTCGCTCGAATCGATCAGCCGCGAGTCGGTCAACAAGGTTCGCCCGAAGATCTTCCTGTTCGAGGACCTCATGTACATGCCGCAGCGCAGCCGCGTCATGCTGCTCAACGACATCTCGACGGATGTGCTCACCGTCGCGCTGCGCGGGTCGCCCCCCGAGATCCGCGAATCGGTTCTCTCCGCCATCAGCCCACGTCAGCGCCGCATGATCGAATCGGATCTGCAGAGCGGCATGGGCGGCGTCAATCCGCGCGAGATCGCGATTGCCCGCCGCGCCGTGGCCCAGGAAGCGATTCGCCTGGCCAATTCCGGCCAGATCGAGCTCAAGGAAAAGGAAGGCGACGCTTCGGCGGCCGCCTAAAACGCGTCGCAGTGAACTGATTCATGCGACTCGTTTTAGTTCCTTGTTTTATGCACGTCGTTATCCCGGAACCGCTGCACACTTCCAGGCGACATGCATCGGCACGTCGAGACTGTTGACAAATCCGGCATGCCGAAAGGCGGCTGTTGATCGCCGTGCCACAGGCGACTACCCTTCCAGCCATAGACCGCGCTCTAAAGCGCGTCGCATAGAACTCCGGTTCCTGCGACGCGCTTTAGAATCTTTGTTCTGATGCCTGTCGTTATCGCAAAACCGCTGCACCTTTTTGGGCGGCATGCATTAGCTGCGGCTATTTTTTTGACGGAGGGCCGCGACTTGGCAGACGATGACAAGGACAGCAAAACAGAAGCCCCAACCGCGAAAAAGCAAAGCGATGCCGCGGAAAAGGGCAACTTGCCGTCTTCGCGCGAACTTTCCATCTTTGCGACGATCCTCGCGACCTTCATTTACCTCGTATTCTTCCTTCCCGACAGCGTCGGACGCATGAGTGAAACGCTGCGCGACATCTTCGAACAGCCCGATCAATGGAAGATCGAGACGGGGCCGGATGTGCTGGCGCTGTTCGGGCGGCTCGGCTGGGCATGTGCGGCGCTGGTGGCGCCCGCCTTCATCCTGTTCATGGTGTTCGGCATCGCCTCCTCCGTCTTCCAGAATCTGCCGACACTGGTGCTTGAACGCATCCGCCCGCAGGCCTCGCGTATCTCGCCGATCAAAGGCTGGTCACGGCTGTTCAGTGTGCCCGGCCTGGTCGAATTCGGAAAGTCGCTGTTCAAGGTCGTCGTCGTCGGGGTGATCCTGTTCTTCGTGCTCAGGAGCGAATATTTCGGCTCGATCGACGCGATGTTCTCCGATCCGCAGACGATTCTCGTGCGAATGATGGCAGCGATGCGCAAGATCATCATCGTCATGCTGATCGCCACCGCGATCGTGGCAATCGCCGATCTTTTCTGGACGCGCCATCACTGGTTCACCGAGCTGAAGATGACGCGGCACGAGGTGAAGGAAGAAAACAAGCAGGCGCAGGGCGACCCCTTCGTCAAGAGCCGGCAGCGCTCGCTGATGCGCGACCGCGCGCGCCGGCGCATGATCGCCAACGTGCACCGCGCGACGCTGGTGATTGCAAACCCGACGCATTATGCGGTGGCGCTGCGTTACGCGCGTGAAGAGAACGATGCGCCGGTGGTGCTGGCCAAGGGTCAGGACCTTATTGCGCTCAAAATCAGGGAGATTGCCGAGCAGAACGGCATACCGGTGTTCGAGGATCCGCCGCTTGCGCGCTCCATGTTTGCGCAAGTCTCGATCGATAGTGTCATCCCGTCAGTCTTCTATAAGGCCGTTGCGGAGCTCATCCACCGGGTCTACGCCGCAGACGCCAAGAACAAACGGGTCAGATAAGCCGAATGAAAAAATGCCCCCACTCTACCCAGCGTGAAAAGATCCTCGCAGACGCGATCAGCCCGGTCGCCACTGAACTGCGCCTTCTGGATGCTTCTGACCTTATTTCACTGCTGCGCTTCGAGTATTACGGCAATCTTTCCGATCTCGTCGCTTCGGCGGCGGAGCTTTTCTTTCATCCGGGCACGGTGAATTTCGGCCTGGGCGGCAATTATACGCTGGAGTGGGGTGGCAAGCCCGAAGTCGTTCTCGACCTCGAAATCAAACCGCGCGGCGTCACCGTCTACGCGCAGCTCACCCTTGCCGAAGATCACGCCGGCATCGAGATCAATCATATCGCTTTCCAGGACCCCTCGGCCGATCCTGACGAGAACACCATCTTCCTCAAAAAGAGCCTTCGGGAAGCGCGTTACAGCGTCAACCAGCCGCCTCAGGCGCTGGCCGGCTAATGTCTTTCAAGCCAACCGCGCGCTTTCACATTCGCCTTGGACCGGAATTCAAAGCGTTACAGCGTCGCTTGCGCGTCTGAAAAGACGCGCAACGCTGGAATGGGTTCAGCTGATATAACCGAGCCGGATTGCCTTGGCGATCGCCTGAATACGGTTGACGGAATCGAGCTTGATGGTCGCCGAGCCGAGATAGGCGTTCACGGTGTGCACCGACAGGCCAAGCTTGTCGGCAATCTCTTCGCTGATGCGGCCGTCGCCGGCAAGCTGCAGACAGGCGATCTCGCGTTCGCTGAGCGCCTCGGCGGCGGCGGTGCGGCGTTCGTCGAGCGAGAGTAGATCCATCATGATATGGCAGCAGCGACCGTGCAGCTCGACGATGGTATCGCTCGAGGGATCGATCTCGTCGCCGGTAAAAAGGATGAAACCGTTGCCGACGGCGCCGAGCCGCACCGGAAAGGCAAGTCCGGAGAAAGGCAGAATACCGTCCTGCAGCCGCGTCATGAACGGCGCGAAGTCCGCCGGACCGGGTGCCGCACGGTCGTAACCGCCGGCCCATGAAAGCGGCAGCAGCGATTTGTCGATATGGTCGAGAAGAATATCGCCATAGGCGTCCGTGAAGGCCTTGCCGAAACCGGCATTGGACGGTCCCCAGTTCTCAAGCTCGCAGACAAGCCGCTGCTTTGCCGGAAGGCCCGAACCGCTGACGCGGAAGATCGCGAATCCTTGCGCATCGACGAGCTTCTGCATCGCGATCAGCCGCGGAAAAAGATCGGACCGGCTGGAAATCCTGCTCACACGCACCATGCGCAGCTGCTCAGCGCTGCTCATCGTCCTGCCTGATGGGTGCCCCATAGATCCCCCTATACGAGATTATTCCGGACGGCGAAAGCAATGGCCTCGGACCGGGTCTTGGTCGCCGTCTTGCGCATCACACTGGTGATGTAGTTGTTGATGGTATTGCGGGAAATTCCGAGGATCATCGCGATCTCGTCGCTGGTCTTGCCCTCGGCAATCCAGAACAGGCATTCCAGTTCCCGGTCCGTCAATTCGAAATCGCGATCGACCCTCGTCCCGCCGCAGCGAAGGAAGCTCGCGACATAACCTGCAAGCAGACCGACATCGCGCAACCGCTCCGGCGAAAGAATGAACCCCTCGCCGAACAGGAACATCAGAGCCAGCCGCGACCGGCCGACATTGAAGGTCACCGAACAATATTGGCGGCTGGCGCCGTCCGGAACTTCGGCACTGTCAGGCAGAAGAGCAAAATTCGGCTGGAAGACCTGCATGCATCTTTCCAGCTCGGTCGAACGGGCATAGCCGCGGACCAGATCATTGGCGATGTCCCTGACCAGGTCGAAGGGCCAATCAGACGAAACGATGAAATCGAGGCCACTTTCCTGGAGGAGATCGCAGCGCGCCAGAAGATAGTGCGAAGCACCCACGTAGTCCGTCAGTGCGCGCAGGCCAGACTGCAACCTGCCGCTGCTGGTGACACCGTGGAGGCGCTGGAGCAGCTCATCGCGCGGCAACAGATCCGGCACCACCGCACTCGCGAAATTCGCCATCTGCCTCTCGCCTTTGCTCGCCTGAATTACATTCATATCCATTGGCAACGTCCTGCGGCTGAGAAACGATCGAACTCGGTGCAACAGCAATTTTTCTGTAAGGGATTCAATTCAAGTCCCGCTCGAATCCCATTTCGAATCACCTAAGGGTAAGCCAGCCGATGCAAATCACCATCTCCGACTTCTAGGGATTTACTTTCGCTGTCGCCAATGCACTGATTCGATCACTCGTTCCAGCCTTCAAGATATAAGGAGGCTAAGGTGATTCTGGCGGTATCGCAACTTGCTTCGCGTTTTACGCGAGTCCATCTCATCATGTCGCGCTACAGCCACATTTCAGTGATCGGGTCTATCGTCTTATTCGAATTCCCGACCCTGAATGTCAGGCCGGGTCTCTCGTATCTGCAGTCACGGCTTTTCAGCAAACAGCGGTTGGGGAATCACGCTTCGGGTACCGACATGAAAAAAGGCCGGTTGCCCGGCCTTTGCTTTACGCTGCGTCGTCGATCGCCCATTTCCTGAGGATTTTCGCGGCGCGTTCCTCGTTGATCTCGACCATACGGGAAAGCTTGCGTTCCGGGCCTTCCTTGACGCGCCGATTGAAGTTTCCATCGTCGTCGCCGAGGCTGAGCAGGTCTTCGGTACTGTCGAAGCCGAAATCGGACCCGAAGCCGTCCATGAGAGCGCCACCGGCGGCGCCTGATGCAGGCGCGAAGTCCGGAAGCTCGAGGCCGGCCGCTTCCGGCGTGGCGTCGCCGAAAGCCGCGGAGCTGCCGTTGCCGCTGACGCTGCGCACCAGCGGCCGCAGACCCATCCAGACCACCACGAAGGCGACCGCGACAAAGGCGAGCGAGTTGATGATGCCGGCAAGGTTGCGGCTCAGCATGTCCATAACGCGTACACCACCGGTGGCGTCTTCAAGCAGCTGGTTTTCGAGGAAGTCCATGGCCGTGACGGTGACGACGTCGCCGCGCTTGGCGTCGATGCCGGCCGCCGAAGCGACGATCTTCTGCATTTCGGCAAGATAGGCATCAACCTTGGTCTGGTCGGCGGGTTCTCCGACCATCTTGGCGATGCGGCCCTTGTTGACCACCACAGCGATCGAAAGCTTCTCGACCTTATAGCTGTTACGCGTCGTCGCCGTCGTCTTGCTGTTGATTTCGTAGTTGGTCTGCTCTTCGCGCTTGTCGGATTTGTCCTGCGATTCGGGCCCGGCGGAACCGCCGGCCTCGGGGGCCGCCTGCGGAATGTTCTGCTCGACCGTCGTCGCGCTATCGGACTGCTTCTGCTGTGACTGCTGGGCTTCCTTCGTCGAGCGAACCGAGCGTTCGACCTTGGATTCGGGATCGTAGGTCGTTTCCTGGATCTGCTGGGCGTCCGTGTTGAGATCGGCGGTGACGCTGGAGCGGAAGTTGTCCATGCCGAGGAAGGGTGCCAGCGCCTTGTCGATGTTGGATTCGACTTCCTGCTGAACGTTCTGGACGATGTTGAGCGAGCGGTTCAGCGAGCTGTTGCTCGCCTCGTCGCCGGAAGCGAGCAGCTGGCCGGCAGAATCGAGAATGGTCACGTCATCGACGTCAAGCCCCGGCACAGCCGAGGCGACGAGGTGGCGGATAGAGGTCGCTGCGCTGCGCCCGGTGGTCGCGCTGGCGCGAATCATGACGGAGGCAGTCGGTTTCTGCTCCGCCTTCCGGAAGTTTCCGACCTCCGGCATGACGATGTGGACGCGTGCGGCTGTTATGCCCGAGATCGACTGGATGGTGCGGGCGATTTCGCCTTCCAGCGCCCGAACCCGCGTCACCTCCTGCATGAAGGAGGTCAGGCCGAGAGAGCCGACATTGTCGAAGAGTTCGTAACCGGCATTGGCGCTGTTCGGCAGGCCGCGCTCGGCAAGCATCAAGCGGGCCTTGCCCGTCATCCCCGCGGGGACGCTGATGCTGGTGCCGTCCGTGCCGACCTGGAAATTGATGTTGGCTTCGGCAAGCGCCATGCTGATCTGGTTGAGATCCGGCGAGTCCAGACCGACATAGAGCGTTTCCTGTGCCGGCTTGTTGACGAAAAGGGCAGCCGCAAGGACGATTGCGATAGAGACGGCACCGACGCCTCCAAGAATCATCAGGCGCGTTCGGCCCAAGGCGCCGAAGTTCTTAAATATCTGAACTAATTGATTTAACAGATTCATTCTGTTCTCGCACGATCCGTCAAAGACAAAGCAGGCTTATTGCCTCATCAGACGAATAGTCGGCGAAACTTGTGCGAGCGTTTCGTGGAGAACGGCAGGGCCGAAAAGGTTCCAAAGCATGTCGCGCAAAAGTGTGCAGCGGTTTTGCGAAAACGACATGCGCAAAATGGGCCTAAAGCGCAAGGCGCGAATCTGGAAGATTGCGACGCGCTTTAGAAGAAATCGAAGTCGCCGGCTGCCTTGCTCAATGGCTGGGAATGGCCGTGGCGTGTGGCGCCGCCCAATGCCTTCTGCATCTCTGCCAGCTTGACGAGGCTGAGCGCGGTTGCGACATCGACTGCCCAGCCGTGCGGGATTTCACCGGTGATGGTATCGATAAATTCGGCAAGGCCGCGCGATTTCTGCACTGCCAGATCAATGCCCTGCATGACCTTCATGGCATCCGGCGAATTCAGGATTTCGGCGCCGCCGATTTCGAGAAGCTGCGGCTCGATGCGCTCGATGAGATAGGCGACATCGTGCAGTTCGGACACGATGCGCATCAGGATGTCGCTCAGCGCTTCAACAGGCGCAGGCGGCTCCATCACCGGGTTAAATGTCATATGAAAATCCTCGCCATCAAAAAAATTCGATACTGGTTTCGACGGGCTTCTGCGGAGCGGCGGGACGCTGCTCGAGAGCGACAGTTCTCTGCGTTTCGGCGCCGGTCAGGGGGTATTGCCGCGCACGACCGGAGACCGGCCAATATTCAAGCTTGCGTCCATGCTCTCCACCGGTCGAGGAACCGACCACCGGAATGCCTTCATCCCTCAGGAACTGCACGGCGAAGGCCGCGTTCTGCTCACCGACATTGGAGAATGTCGAGATCGTCTTCGCGCCGCCGAAGATTTTTGCTTCCAGCCGGTCGCGCCGGGCGCCCTGCTTCAGGAGGCCGTTGATCAGCAGTTCCATCAGATGCACGCCGTACCGCGTGGCATCGCCACCTGAAGTCGGCGACGTCGCCGAACCGGGCAGCAGAAAGTGGTTCATGCCGCCGACACCGGCGACAGGATCTCTGAGGCACGCAGCCACGCACGAACCGAGAATGGTCGAGAGGACCGCATTCGGATCGCTCAGAACCTTGTACTCGCCCTGAATGATGTGCACGCGGCGGGCTGCCCCCTCAGTGATCATTTCAGGGCTCCAAACACGGCTTCGATGGCCGCTTTCATCTTCTCGATCGTGAACGGCTTGGCGAGCACGTTGTTGGCGCCGAGCTGGGCCGCCTTCTGCACCAGCGCGCGGTCGCCCTGGGCGGTCAGGATGATGAAGGCCGCCTTCTTGGTGTTCGGGTTGGTGCGAACAGCCTGAAGGAAGCCGATGCCATCCATCTTCGGCATGTTGAAGTCCGAGATCACCAGGTGGTGCGGCTGCTCGGCCATGATCTTCATGCCCTGCTCGCCGTCGCCGGCCGAGGTGATCTGCTTGAAACCGAGCTGGGTCAGCGCGTCGCTGAGCAGCAACCGGCTCGTTACCTGATCATCGACGATCAGAACTTTGATTTTCTCCGCGATCGACATTTATTCGGTCCCTTCCTTTCGGGCGGCTGTCATTTTCAATATTTCTTCACCGATGGCAGACAGCGGGAGCTGCTGCTCAACGGCGCCAAGTTCGTGAGCAACCCTTGGCATTCCGTAAACGACACAGGTTTTTTCGTTCTGGCCGAGCGTTCTGGCGCCGGCGTGGCGCATTTTCAACAATCCGGCGGCGCCATCGCGGCCCATTCCGGTCAAAATCACACCGACGGCATTGCGGCCCGCCAGTTCCGCGACCGAATCGAAAAGTACGTCCACCGAGGGGCGGTGACCGTTGACCGGTGCCCGGTCAACGAGACGGCAGCACGGCGCCGAGGCGCTGCTGACCTGGAGGTGACGCTCGCCGCCGGGCGCCAGATAGATCTTGCCGATTTCGAGACGGGCACCATCGGTCGCTTCCTGCACCACCGGCGCACAGAGACGGTTCAGTCGTTCGGCGAAGCTCTTGGTGAAGGTCGGCGGCATATGCTGGGTGATAACGGTCGGCGGGCAATTCGCCGGAAATTTCTGCAGCACGGCGATCAGCGCCTCGACACCGCCGGTCGACGAGCCGATCGCGACGATCTTGCGGCCGACCCGGAAATCGGCGACCGAGGGTGGTGGCGCGACGGCGGCAGCAGGCTGGGAATACTGGCGTTGCGTGCGCGCGGCGGCCTTGACCTTCTCGGCGAGGTCGCCAAACGGCCTGAGTTCGCCCGGCGCCGGCTTGCCGACGCAGTCGAACGCGCCGATCTCCAGCGCCGCAAGCGTCGCCTCGGCGCCGCGATGGGTCATGGTGGATACCATGATCACCGGCATCGGACGCAGCGTCATGATCTTTTCGAGGAAATCGAGACCGTTCATGTTCGGCATCTCGATGTCGAGCGTCACGACGTCGGGGTTCAGCCGCTTGATCGCTTCGCGCGCTTCCAGCGCATCGCCGGCCTGGCCGATGACGTTGACCTCGGGGTCGGAACTCAGCACGGCGGTGATCAGGCCCCGCATCGTCGGGGAGTCGTCAACAACGAGAACTCTTGCCGGAGCGCTCATGCCTTCCTCCCGAGACCTTTGGCCGTATAGCGATAGGTCGTGATGCCGATATTGTCGAAGACGTGTTTTGCCTCACCCGAAACGCGCTCGGAATGGCCGATATAGAGATGCCCGCCCTCCGGCAGCAAACCGGCGAAACGTTGCCAGATCTTCATCTGCGTCGGCTCGTCGAAATAGATGACGACGTTGCGGCAGAAGATGACGTCGAACTTGCCCTTGAACGGCCATTGCGCCATCAGGTTCAGCTCGTTGTAGGTGATCAGCCGCTTGACGCGGTCGTCGACCTGGAACTTCCTGCGGCCCTGTATCTCGATTTCGCTGAACCATTGCTTGCGCATGGCAGGCGACACGGTTTCAAGCGCGCTCTCGTCATAGGCGCCGGCCCGGGCGATCGCGAGAATCTTCGGATCGATGTCGGTTGCCAGGATCTTGAAGTCGTAGTCCGCGACATTCGGCATCAGCGACAGCACCGTCAGCGCGATCGAATAGGGTTCCTGCCCATCGGAGGAGGCGGCTGACCAGATGCGCACCCTGCCGCCCGATCTCGCCCGCTGCAGAAGTTCCGGCAGGACATGGTCGCGCAGGTGGTCGAAATGGTGGTTCTCGCGGAAGAAGCGGGTAAAATTGGTGGTCAGGTGCGAAAGCATCTCGCGCCGCGGCGCAGCACCCGCCGGCGAAGCGACGAGCTCGCAGTATTCCCGAAAGCCGGACAGACCGAGATTGCGGATATGCTTCGATAGACGCGAATAGACCAGCGACGCCTTCGTCTCGTTGAGGAAGATGCCGGCATCCGAATAGATCATTGCGGCGATCTCGGTGAGGTCGCGGCGCGTCAGCGGATATTCTCCGCTCGCCAGGACCTCGTCGGATCCCTGTCTCTGATCTTTTGCGCCCATTACACTCATGCGGCTTCGCTTTCGGTCTCTGGAAAGAGGGATTCGAGTTCGATCAGGCAGATCATTCGCTTCTCGATGGCGAGAATGCCGCGGGCAAATTGACGCTCGAGTTCGGAGGAGATCTCGGGCGTCGGCTGGATGGTTTCGTCGGTCACCGTCAGGATATCAGAAACGGCGTCGACCAGGAGGCCGACGACCTTACGCCGGACCTGGGCGACGATGATGACATGACGGGCGGTCGGATCGGCCGGCTTCATGCCGAGCCGGGCCGCAAGATCGATGATCGGCAGCACCGCACCGCGCAGGTTGATGACACCCAGCATATAGCCAGGCGAATGCGGCATCGCGGTCGCCGGAGTCCAGCCCCGGATTTCGCGAACCGACATGATGTTCACGCAAAATTCCTGATCCCCGATGCGGAACGCGATCAGCTCGCGATCCCCCTCGTTCAGATTTTTTACAGTGTACGACATTCCCTTAGCCCACCGCTGCTAACGACATTTCCGCTTTGAGCGACTGGCCGCGCGAGGCGCCGACAACTGCGTCGACATCGAGGATGAGAGCCACGCGGCCGTCACCGAGGATTGTGGCGGCAGCAATGCCCGGCACGTGGGTGTAGTTCGCTTCCAGGCTCTTGATGACCACCTGGCGCTGACCCTGGATGGCGTCGACCATCAGGGCGCGCTGGCCGCCGCCTTCGGATTCCACCAGAAGCGCCACGCCCTCGACCGGATTGGCCTGGGTGGCGCGGAAGTTCAGGATGCGGCCGACATCGACCAGCGGGCAGAAGCTGTTGCGGATCGAGATCAGCCGGTGGTTGGCACCGAAGGAATGGATCGCGGCAGCTTCCGGCTGCAGGGTTTCGACGATCGCGGTCAGCGGCACGACCAGCGTCTGGCCGGCGACGGTGACTACCATGCCGTCGAGGACGGCGAGCGTCAGCGGCAGGCTCATGGTGAAGACCGAACCGTGGCCCGGCTTCGAGGTGATGTTGATGCGGCCGCCGAGCGCCTGGATCGAGCGCTTGACGACGTCCATGCCGACGCCGCGGCCGGAGATGTCGGAGATCTTGTCGGCCGTCGAGAAGCCCGGCAGGAAGATCAGGTTGTCGATTTCCTCGTCCGACAGGTTGGCGTCGGCCGGGATGAGGTCGTTGTCGATCGCCTTCTGGCGGACCTTCTCGCGGTTGATGCCGGCGCCGTCGTCGGCAAGCTCGATCAGGATGCGTCCCGAACGATGCTTGGCGGTGAGGCGGACCGTGCCTTCGGTGTTCTTGCCGGCAGCTGCGCGCTTTTCGGGTGTTTCGATGCCGTGGTCGACGGCGTTGCGGATCATGTGGGTCAGCGGCTCGGCCAGCTTGTCGATGACCGTCTTGTCGACTTCGGTGTTTTCACCTTCGGTGATCAGGCGGATCGATTTGCCGGTCATGTCGGCGATTTCGCGGACGATACGCGACATGCGCTGGAACACCGGCTTCACCGGCTGCGCGCGGATCGCCATGACCGAGTCCTGGATCTCGCGGGTGAGCTGCTGCAGCTCCTCGAGGCCCATATTGATCGAGGAGGTGCCGGTCGTGTCATTCTCGATGACACTCTGCGACAGCATCGCCTGGTTGATGACCAATTCGCCGACGAGGTTGATCAGGCGGTCGACACGGTCGAGATCGACGCGGATCGTCTGGCCGGCACCGGCGGCATTGTTCTGGGCGGCAGCACTTGCTGCGGCCGCTGCGGCGGCTGCCGATTCCTTCTTCTCGACGCGGGCGGCGGCTGCGGCCATCTGCGTGACGTTGGAGGCAGTTTCGGCGGCGGCAACGGCGGCGGCCGTCTCCTCGGCCCGCGCGTCTGAGGCGGAAACCTCTTCCGTTGCGCCCGTTTCGTCCAGGATCGACAGATCGAAGGGAACCGGCACCATCGGCAGTTCGTCGTTGCTGGTCGCGTCCGCCCTTGCTTCTTCGACCGGCTTCACCGTCAGTTCGCAATCCCACTCGGCGAATTCGAAGACGGTGCGAATAGCGTCCTCGCCTTTGTCCGTCTTGATCGTGACGTTCCAGAAGAAATAAGCGCCTTCCGGATCGAGTTCCTCGAGGCCCGGCAGCTCATCCGTATTGCAATAGATCGTCATTTCGCCGAGGCGCGAGAGGTCGCGCAGCAGCAGGGTGGCGTCATTGCCCTTGGAATAGAGTTCGTAGCGCGGCTTGAAGATGACTTCATAGGCCGGCATGCCGCCCGCATCGCCTTCGCCGCCAAAATCGTCGAAGGAAAAGGGGACTGGCTGGAAGCCGCTGTCGTCGGTCGGCTTGGGGGTCGGCGCCGGAGCGGCCGGAGCAGCCTTTGCGGCGGCCTTCGGCGCCGGCGCTTCGGACGATGCCGAGGGAGACGGCAATTCGCCGTTGGCCAACGCCTCAAGTTCCTTGACGAGGCCGCGGCTGCGGCTTTCATCGACGCTGCCGCCGTCGCGTGCGGCGTTCGTCAGGTCGGCGAGCACGTCGGCCGACTTCAGCATCACCTTCAGGACATCCTGGTTCGGCTCAAGCTTGTTGGATCGAACGCAATCGAGAGTGGTCTCGAAAACATGGGCGAAGGCTACCAGATCGTCAAGGCCGAAGGCGCCGGCGCCACCCTTGATCGAATGCACGGCACGGAACACCGCATTGACGGTTTCCGGATCGCGATCGCCATCATTCATTTTCAGAAGACCGGATTCCAGCTCGGCGAGCTGCTCCTCGCACTCCTGGAAAAAGATCTCTTTGATTTCGTTCATATCCATAGGAGCAAATCCTGGGTTTAAGCGGTTACACGCTCAATGGCATCGATCAGCTTGGCCGGGTCGAAAGGCTTGACGATCCAGCCCGTGGCACCGGCCTGGCGGGCGCGGTTCTTCTTTTCCGCGTCGCTTTCGGTGGTCAGGACCAGGATCGGGATCGCCCGATATTTCTCGTTGCGGCGGACACCTTCGATGAAGCCGAAACCGTCGAGGCGCGGCATGTTGATGTCGGTCACGATGACGTCAGGATTGGACTCTTCGAGAACCTCGAGGCCCTCGATACCGTCTTCCGCCTGGATCGTCTCGAAGCCGGCATTGTTCAGCGTCACGAGAAGCATGTTTCGGATGGTGCGGGAATCATCCACGGTGAGCACTTTTTTCTTCATTGCCGAATCTCCTTGGCAAGCAGGTGGTCAATATTGACGCCAACCAGCTGCATCGTTTTCTGAAATGCGTCGGACACCTTGGAGAAGGTGAACGGCTGCTTGTCCTGCTCCCAGGTCTTCTCGGCGGACATCAGAACCTGGGCGCAAAGAGCACCGATCCGTTCGACGCCGGAAGCGTCTATCGAAAGACCGCTACCCCGGAGGGAGAGGAGTTTATCGCGCAAGGCGGAAGCCTCGTTGAGGTCGAGCACCGCTGTCAAATCCAGCGTCTTGCCACTCTTCTTTGCTGCCATCAGCTTTTCCTTGTCCCCTTATCCCCGGCCCGAAAAGACGAGCTGGGGCAATCATCCGATAGGTTAGTAAACATTCCGCCCACCTCCGACGCCTGCGAAGGGCTGTGGAAGGCCAAAATCGTCATTTTCGTATTCGTCCACGGCCGGTGCCGGACGGGCGGCGGCCTCGATGGCGCGCGGCGGTGTCACGCGAACCGGTGCTTGACGCCCGGCAGTGGCATTTTCCCGGGCGATGCGGAATTCGCGAATCGTCTGGCCGAGCTCGAGAATGACGGTGTGGAGGTGGTCGGCGCCTTCAGCGGAGCGCTCCGCAAGTCCAGCACTATCCGCCACTTCGCCACCCAGGCCCTTGACGTCTGAAGTCACGCTGTCGAGGCTTGCGGCATGTTCGCCGGTTCGAGTGGCGATGCCGGCGATGGCGGCGTTGATGTCGGTGACCTGACGCACGATGCTGCCGATCGAATCCTGCGTGCGCCCGACCATCTGCACGCCGGCGTCGACTTGCGCCTTGGTCGTCGTCACCAGCGTCTTGATCTCGCGGGCGGCTTCGGCCGAGCGCTGGGCAAGGGCGCGAACTTCCTGGGCGACGACGGCAAAACCGCGGCCGGAATCGCCGGCGCGAGCGGCCTCGATACCGGCATTCAGCGCCAGAAGATTGGTCTGGAAGGCGATCTCGTCGATCGCGCCGATGATCTGGCCGATCTTTTCGGCCGACTGCTCGATATCGGCCATGGCGCTGATCGCGCGGCCGACGACCTCG
>NZ_JALBGX010000046.1:0-50326 GCF_023006465.1 Rhizobium sp. PRIMUS64
ATTGGTCAGGACGCGATTGTTCCAGATTGCTTCCAGCGACGGAATGAATTCTTCGAGCGGCGGCAGGCTGGGCTTCGTTACATAGATCTTTTCGTTTTTCATGACGCCGTCGAGGAGTTGGGCATTATCGCGCAATGGGCCTGGTACGAACATCACGGCTTAACCTGTTCCCAGGCTGACCAGAACATGATGCCGCAAAGTGTGAGCGGTTTTCGGACGACATCATACTCTAATTATATGCAGCACGATTGCCTCCACGGGATCGCGGCCGAGGTCGATCGCAGCCCGATGGAAAAGATCCTTGCTGATCTTCCGCCGCAGGATCATGCATTCGTGGTCGTCCTCCCAGACGCCATCAAGGCCGGCCGGCACCCCGTCGATATCGCCATGCTTCTGCAGTCGGCGGTGCTCCCGCCCGTCACAGCGGCATTGCGCCCGCACCAGCCGGCCGAATTGATTCCGAGGCGATGATAGGGCGTGCCTGAAATATGCGTGCGGCCGCGCGGAATGCGCAGAAGCTCGCCTCCAGACCGCGCCAGGTACGGCCCCTGCTCGTTGCGAGGATGTTCGCGCTTTCTGTTTGCGGATGATCGTTCATCGGTCCGTTCCATTCACTCTTGAATGGGACGGAGACTATCGCAAGCGCCACTGCCGCAGCAAGAAACGGTGTAGCCGGCGCGGGCGAGTTTTCTCAATCGTGCCGCGACAGGAAACCGGAAACGGTCGCCAGGCAAAGCTGCTTTTCCTCGACATGCGGCATGTGGCTGGAATTTTCGAAGAGCACCCATTCGCAGCCCGGAACGCGTTCGAGATAGGGCCTTACCACCAGGGGCGTCGCTTCGTCGTATTTTCCCGAAATCAGCAGCGTCGGGGCCTCGATTCGGTCGAGCCTGTTCTCGATCGTCCAGTCCTTCATCGTGCCGATGACGTGAAATTCGGTCGGGCCGTTCATGTTGCGGTAGACGGTGTTGTCTTCGTCCATGATCGCAAAGGTCCGCGCCACTTCAGGCGGCCACGGCACCACCCTGCAGACATGGCGGTCATAGAAGACGCGCGAGGCGGCGATATATTCCGGATCGGTGAGGCTTCCCGCCAGTTCATGCTTCAGCAGCGTGTCCTGCACCTCTTTCGGCAGTTCCTGCCTCAGCCGGTTCGCCTCCGAAACCCAGGTGTGCATGTTGGCCGGCGAGTTGGCGATGACGAGCGCCTTCAGGCCTTGTGGCCGGCGCACCGCATGTTCGGCACCGAGCATGCCGCCCCAGGACTGACCGAGGAAGGCATAACGATGCTGAATGCCGAGATGGGAAAGCAGCGCGTCCAACTCTTCGAGAAACAGACCGACCGTCCAGAAATCCGGGCCCTTTTCCGGAAGTCGGGTGGAGTTGCCATTGCCGAGCTGGTCGTAATGGATGACCGGACGGCCGTCGAGGGCGGCGATATCCTTGAAGGAATCGACATAATCATGGGTGCAGCCGGGCCCGCCGTGGGCGACGACGAGAGGTAGCTTGCCGCTCTCCAGCGAACCGGTGACGCGATACCAGGTGTGATAGTCGCGAAAGGGCAGATAGGCTTCGTTGGTCGTGACTTCGCCCACTGGCGTCTCCATCTCTTAGCAATGAGAAAAAGCATAACGCGGCGACGACGGTGAAGGCAGCTATCACAAGTTATAGGGTGGCCAATTATGGGTCGGCCGGTCTTCGAGCAGGCGGTAGTGGGTGGCACGCACCACGGCCTGGGTGCGGTTGCGGGCGCCGAGTTTCTTTGTCGCGGCGTTCAGATGCATCACGACGGTCGGTACGGAACGGTCGATGATGCGGGAAATTTCCTTGGCGGAGTAACCTTCCGCCGAATGACGCAGGCACTCACGTTCCCGCTCGGTCAGGCGGATCGTGCCGACGCTCTTCGCCCGCGTGTCGAAAAGCGAATAGGCGGTCTCATGGAAAACATGGGCAAGCAGGTTAAAGTCGGCGATATAGCGCAGTGCGTGCCGTTCGAAATCTTTGTTCCGGCCGAAGCGGATGCCGGTGACGGTCGCATAGTCGCCGCGTGGCATGTGAACCGGAACGGTGACGCCGGTCGACATATCGCGTTCGCTTAAATAACGCGTCACCGGCGCGGTGTCGTCGTTCATGAAACGGTTGATCAGCGTGTCGGCGTCCGGGTCGTAGTTCCAGAAGAAGGGCGCGGAGGTGCGCAGCGCCACCTGTTGCACCGGATCGATACGGAAATAGCCGCGATTGAACCAGTAGTCGTGCATGTCGTCGGAGATATTCCGCAGCTTCAGCAGCGATGGTATCATGATCGCGCCGTCGAGATCGTAAGGCACCGGCGTATAGTCGTAGATCAGCGCCTCGAAGCCGATCTGCTTCATCGCCTCGAAGGCCTGGTCGATCCGGCCGTCCAGCGTCTCATGCGCTGTGAACTGCCGTCTGATCGTTCCAATGTCGTCAAGAATGGGGTCGTCAAGCATGGGCGGCTCCCGGGTTCGGCATTTCGGCCCACCCTATCACTTCTTATAGCTGGCACAGAATGCGGTTTAAGGTAAAAATTTAGCCGTGCCCAAATATTGAGCAAGCGAAATCTTCTGCCGGAGCGATCAATGTGGCGTGAAATACGGCCAGACGAGCGATTCGAGATCGATGTGGATGGCTATCGCGTCGTTGCCTATAGTTTCGGGACCGGCAGCGAGACAGTTTTCTGCCTGAACGGCGGGCCGGGTCTGCCCTGCGATTACCTGCGCGAGGCGCATTCCTGTCTCACCGACAAGGGCTATCGTGTCGTCGCCTTCGACCAACTCGGCACCGGCGCTTCCGACCGGCCGGACGATCTCTCGCTCTGGACGATCGGCCGTTATGTCGAGGAGACCGAGACGGTGCGTAAAGCGCTGGGGCTCGGCAAGATCCATATGCTCGGCCATTCCTGGGGCGGCTGGCTGGCGATCGATTACGCCCTGACCTATCCCGAGAACCTCAAGACACTGATCCTCGAAGATACTGTCGCCGACATGCCGCATCTGATCTTGGAACTGGAACGGCTGCGCGCAGCGCTCGGCCCGGAAACGGTCTCGATGATGCAGAAGCACGAGGCGCAGGGCACCTACAATCATCCGGAATATCTCGCTGCCGTCACCATCCTCAACTATCGCCACGTCTGCCGTCTGCCGGAATGGCCGGCGCCGGTGCGCCGCTCGCTCGACGATTGGAACATGGCGCCCTATGAGACGATGCAGGGGCCGAACGAGTTCCTCTATATCGGCAACCTCAAGGACTGGAACCGCATCCCCGATCTGCCGCGGCTGACGCTGCCCGTGCTCATCACGACGGGAGAGCATGACGAGCTGACGCCGGCCTGTGCGCTCAGGATGAAGCTTGCGCTGCCGAATGCCGAGCTCAAGGTATTTGCCAATGCCAGCCATATGCCGTTCTATGAGAACCCGCAGGACTATTATCCGGCGCTTCTCGATTTTCTCGACCGGCACGAGGCAGGCTGATGCAAGAGGGAGCGGACCGAACCCGACGAAGACAAAGGGGCGATCGCCGTCATGCATCGCTATAAATTCGTTCTGACGCGACCGCTGCAGTTCCTGCCCGTCATCTTCGGTATCAGCGTCATCACTTTCATTCTGGTCCGGCTGATCCCCGGCGATCCGGCGCGCAATATCCTCGGGACGCGCGCGACGCCGGCAGCGCTTGCCAGCATTCGCGCCCAGTACGGCCTCGACCAGCCGATGTGGCTGCAATATGTCTATTTCCTCAAGAACCTCGCCAACGGCGAGATGGGCAAGTCGATCCTCTACAAGATCGACGTGCTGAAGCTGATTGTCACCCGTATCGAGCCGACACTCGCGCTCGTCGTCTCCAGCGTCGTGCTTTCGGTCCTGATCGCGGTGCCGATGGCCGCAATCGCCGCACGTAATGCCGGCCGGGCGCCGGATCATGCGGTGCGCATCGTCTCGACCTTCGGCATCGGCTTTCCGCCCTTCTGGCTGGGTTTGATGCTGATCATCCTCTTCAGCGTCGAACTCGGTGTGCTGCCGGTCTCGGGCTATGGTGCGACGATCGGCGAAAAGCTGTCGCATCTGGTGCTGCCGAGCCTGACGGTGGCGCTGTCGCTTTCGACCGTGCTGACGCGCAGCCTGAGGGCGGCGATGATCGACCAGCTGAAATCGGATGTTGCGACGGCGGCGCGCGCCCGCGGCATGCCCGAAGGTATCGTCTTCTGGCGGCATGTACTGCCGAATTCGCTGGTGCCGACGATCAACCTGCTCGCCGTCAACATCGGCTGGCTGATCGGCGGTACGGTGGTGGTCGAAAGCGTCTTTGCGCTGCCCGGCATGGGGCAGTTGCTGGTCCGGGCGATATTCTCGCGTGACTACATGGTGGTCCAGGGCGTCGCCATGGTCTTTGCCTGCGCCACCGTGCTTATCAACTTCATCGCAGACATCGTCACCGTCGCAGTCGATCCGAGGGTGAAGCTATGAGCATCGAGGCGAGTGCCCCCGCATCTCTCGGCTGGCGCCGGTTCTTCGGCCGGCGGCTGATGCTTGCCGTCGGTGCCGGCTTGCTGCTGTTCTTCGTCCTGCTGGCGATCGGTGCGCCCATCATCGCGCCCTACGACCCGATCATGCAGAATGCCGAGGTGCGCCTGCAGGCGCCTTCACTGTTGCACCCCTTCGGCACTGACAATTTCGGCCGCGATATTCTCTCCCGCGTTATCTGGGGCGCGCGCCTCGACCTGCAGATGGCGCTGATCGGCGTCATCTTCCCCTTCGTGATCGGCACAACAGTTGGCACGATCGCCGGCTTTTTCGGTGGAATCGTCGATGCGCTGTTCATGCGCCTCGTCGATATCATCCTCGCCTTCCCCTTCCTCGTGCTGATGCTGTCGATCATCGCGATCCTCGGCCCAGGCCTCGGCAGTTTCTATATCGCCATGGCGCTGGTCGGCTGGGTCTCCTATGCGCGGCTGATCCGGGCGCAGATGCTGGTGCTGAAGGGCAGCGACTATGCCGTTGCTGCCGTCAGCCTCGGCTTTAGCCGCCCACGGATCATGTTCCGCCACCTGCTACCGAACGCGATCGCCGGCTCGATTGTCTTTTCGATGTCGGATGCGACGCTGGTGCTGCTCAGCGGCGCTGCTGTCAGCTATCTCGGCCTCGGCGTCCAGCCGCCGATCGCCGAATGGGGTGTCATGGTCGCGGAAGGACAGAGCTTCATCACGACCGCATGGTGGATCACGCTGTTTCCCGGCCTCTCCATCGTTTGCCTCGCCTTCGGTTTCAGCATGCTGGGCGACGCGCTCGGCGAACTGCTGGGGGTGCACGAATGAGCGGCTCCGTGCTGTCCGTCCGTGATCTCACAGTCAGGGCGCATGTCGATTCCGGCCCGCGCACGCTGCTCGATGCGGTCTCGCTCGACCTCGGCAAGGGCGAGATCCTTGGTCTCGTCGGTGAGAGCGGCTCGGGCAAGAGCCTGTTCTGCCGTTCCCTGGTGCGCCTGCTGCCCTCCTCGCTGCTGAAGATCGAAAGCGGTAGCGTGCTGCTCGAAGGGCGCGACCTCATGCGGGTCGACGATGGCGAGATGCTGAAAGTGCGCGGCGGCGAGATCGGCATGATCTTCCAGAACCCGACCAGCCATCTCGACCCGGTGATGCGGATCGGCGATCAGATCGCCGAGGGCATCCGCTATCACCAGGGCCTCAACACCCGGGAGGCTCGCGTCGCGGCGACGGAAATCCTGGCGCAAGTCGGCTTCCCCGATCCGAAGCGCCAGTATGATAGCTATCCGCACGAATTTTCCGGCGGCATGCGGCAGCGGGCGATGATCGGCGTGGCGCTGTCCTGCAATCCGAAGATCCTGATCGCCGACGAGCCGACCACGGCGCTCGACGTGACCATTCAGGCGCAGATCCTGCGGCTGTTGATTGACATTCGCGACCGGCGCGGCCTGTCGATCATTCTGATCACCCACGATCTCGGTATTGTCGCCCAGACCTGCGACCGTATTGCCGTGCTGCGCGGCGGCAAACTGCTCGAAGAGGGGCCGAAGCGGACGATCCTGGCGCGACCGCAGCATCCCTATACGATCAACCTGATCAACAGCCACCCTTCCCTGCCGAGCGCGATATCGGCGCCGTTACCCGAGCTTGCCGGAGCCAGCAACCCGGCGAGGCCGTTGCTCGAAATCGACGATCTCCATGTACGATTCAGAGCGGGCGGCGCCCTGCTCAGGGGGGGTGCCAAGACAGTCAGCGCCGTTGCCGGCGTCAGCCTGCAGATCATGCTGGGCGAGACGGTCGGCATCGTCGGCGAATCCGGCAGCGGCAAGAGCACGCTTGCCCGTGCCGTGCTCGGCCTCACCCCGCTTTCCTCGGGTCACGTCACTTTCGACGGTATCGATCTGGCGCTGCAGAAAAGCGCGGGCCTCGCAAAGCTCAGGCGCGAGACGGCGATGGTCTTCCAGGACCCCTACAATGCGCTCAATCCGCGGCTGACGATCGGGCAGATGCTGGCCGAGGTACTGAAGGTGCAGGGCAAGGTCGCCAGGGCCGATATCCCGGCGCGGATCGGCGAACTGCTCGATCTCGTCGGCCTCGAACGTGAATTCGCCGGCCGCAAACCGCGCAGCATGAGCGGCGGCCAGTGCCAGCGCGCCGGCATCGCCCGAGCCCTCGCCGTCGATCCGAAGATGATCATCGCCGACGAATGCGTGGCCGCCCTCGACGTCACCATCCAGGCGCAGATCATCGAGCTCTTCCGCGAGCTCACGGCGAAGATGAATCTCACGCTGATCTTCATCGCCCATGATCTCGCAATCGTGCGCAATCTCTGCGAACGGGTCGTCGTGATGTATCGCGGCGAGATCGTCGAGGAAGGTCGCTCCGAAGAGGTCTTCGCGCGGCCGAAACATCCCTATACGGCGGCGCTGATTGCCGCCATTCCTGACATCGATCCTGACAAACGGCTGCTTCAAGACGCCGACGGCAAGGACGATCCGCATTCGATGCCGATCCAACCCATCAAACGCATGCCATAACAACGAAGGGAACGAACTCATGACAAACAGGTGGAAATCAATCGGGCTTGCAGCCTTGTTCGCCGGCCTGACGCTCAGTGCAAGCTATGCGGAGGCCGCCGGTGTACTCACCATCGGCCGCCGCGAGGATTCGACGACATTCGATCCGATCAAGACCGCGCAGAACATCGACAACTGGGTGTTCTCCAACGTCTACGACGTGCTGATCCGCGTCGACAAGACAGGCACGAAACTGGAGCCGGGCCTTGCCGAAAGCTGGACCACCTCGGATGACGGGCTGACCTATACGTTCAAGATTCGCGACGCGAAATTTTCCGACGGTACGCCGCTGACGGCGGAAGACGCAGCCTACAGCCTGCTGCGCATCCGCGATGACGCGGCCTCGCTCTGGAGCGATTCCTACAAGGTGATCGACACGGCGGTCGCAACCGACGCCCATACGCTGACGATCAAGCTCAAGAACCCGTCCGCACCGTTCCTTTCGACGCTGGCGCTGCCGAATGCCTCCGTCATCTCCAAGAAGGGCATGGAATCGCTTGGTCCCGATGCCTATGGCGAAAAGCCGATCGCATCCGGCGCCTTCGTGGTCGAGGAATGGCGGCGCGGCGACCGCGTCATTCTCAAGAAGAACCCGAATTTCTGGCAGGCGGACCGGGTGAAGCTCGACGGCGTCGAGTGGATCTCGGTGCCTGACGACAATACCCGCATGCTGAACGTCCAGGCTGGTGAGCTGGATACGGCGATCTTCGTGCCCTTTTCCCGCGTCGAGGAGTTGAAGAAGGACCCGAACCTCAACGTCGATATCGACGCTTCGACCCGCGAAGATCATCTGCTGATCAACCATGCGCATGGCGCGCTCGGCAAAAAGGAAGTCCGCCAGGCGCTGGATCTTGCGATCGACAAGAAGGCGATCGTCGACACCGTCACCTTCGGCCAGGGCACGGTTGCCAACTCCTACATTCCGAAGGGCGCCCTCTATTATTATGCCGACAATCTGCAGCGGCCTTATGATCCCGCAAAGGCAAAGGAGCTGCTGGCGGCTGCCGGCGCCTCGGACCTGACGCTGAGTTATCTGGTCCGCGCCGGCGACGAAGTCGACGAACAGACGGCTGTGCTCGTCCAGCAGCAGTTGCAGAAGGCCGGCATCACCGCCAATCTGCAGAAGGTCGACCCAAGCCAGGAATGGGACATGATCGTTGCCGGCGACTACGACATCTCGGTCAACTACTGGACCAACGACATTCTCGATCCGGACCAGAAGACCACCTTCGTCCTCGGCCACGATTCCAACAACAACTACTCGACCAATTACAAGAGCGAGGCGGTGAAGGAACTGGTTGCCAAGGCGCGCCTCGAGCTCGACCCGAAGAAGCGCGAACAGATGTATGTCGATCTGCAGAAGATGGCCAAGGACGACGTCAACTGGATCGACCTCTATTACAGCCCCTATATCAACGTCTCACGCAAGAATATCGAGAACTTCTACCAGAACCCGCTCGGCCGGTTCTTCCTGGAAGATACGGTCAAGAACTGAGTTCTGACAGCATTCAGATTTTCCGCCGCCGTAAAGGCGGCGGAACATCATTTGTTGCTGCGACACGTGGCTGGGGCCGCTTGCTTACTCGGCGGCCGCGAGCTTGTCCTGCGTCCTGGTGTCGAAGTCGCTGGCGTCGTGGCGCTCATGCAACTGGCTCGAGGGCTCACCGGAGAGGCGGTTGACCATCCGGCCGCGTTGCACGGCCGGCCGGCTGTGGATGGTGTCGGCCCAGCGCAGCACGTTCGTATAGTCCTCGACCTGCAGAAACTCGGCTGCACCGTAGGTCCAGCCCTTCACCAACCCGCCATACCAGGGCCAGACGGCAATATCGGCGATCGTATAATCGCTGCCTGCCAGATACTCGCTTTCGGCAAGGCGACGATCGAGCACGTCGAGCTGACGCTTCACCTCCATGGCGAAGCGGTCGATCGCATATTCGATCTTCGTCGGCGCATAGGCGTAGAAATGGCCGAAGCCGCCGCCGAGATAGGGGGCGCTACCCATCTGCCAGAATAGCCATGACAGGCATTCGGCGCGGGCGGCCGGTTCAGTCGGCAGGAAGGCGTCGAACTTTTCAGCGAGATAGGTCAGGATGGCGCCGGATTCGAAGACACGGATCGGCTTTGGCCCGCTGCGGTCCATCAGCGCCGGTATCTTGGAATTGGGATTGACCGCGACGAAACCGCTGCCGAACTGGTCGCCATCGCCGATCTTGATCAGCCAGGCGTCATACTCGGCACCTTCATGGCCAAGGGCCAGCAGCTCCTCGAGCATGATAGTGACCTTCTGGCCGTTCGGGGTGCCGAGCGAATAGAGCTGCAGCGGATGGCGACCGACCGGAAGCTCCTTGTCATGCGTCGGCCCTGATATCGGGCGGTTGATACTGGCGAATTGGCCGCCATTCGCCTTGTTCCAGGTCCAGACCTTCGGGGGTGTATAATCGGGAGAACCGCTCATCTTTCAAACTCCTGGCATTGATCGGACAGAGCGCGACGCCGGTTGGGGCCGCCGCATTTTTCCTGACATAGCAGAGGCGATGAGGTTTTGTCAGAGGTGTCGGAGAAGGTTCACACAATCGTCAGAGTGTTGGAAAGCCCATGGCTCCATCTCTCATATTCGGTTGCTACGACTATTGCTTGACCATTGCGATCAGTTTTCAGTTCCCGAGGAAGCGATGATCTCGTCCAGCTGTCCGACGAGCACGCGGCTGCCCTCCACGTCGCCAGCCATCCTGGTAAAGAGGTCCGCCATGCCGCGGAAGATGGTCGCCGCCGGATCATCGTCTCCAAGGAAATCGGCAATCTCCTGCATTTCGGCGACCCATCGATAGGCCTTCGGGTACATGTCGGGAATGGATCTCGACAGCTTGCGATCGACGTCCGGAAGGCTTTCGGAGAGTTCGGCTTTCAGGCTTTCGGCAGCACCCGAACGCGATGCGGCAAGCAGCATGGCGGTGCCGAGGCCGGTAAATCCCTTGTTGATGCCGGCATAACACATCTTCAGGGCCGAGGCGGCGCCGAGCGGTCCGTCGAGCCTGCGGATCCGCAGGCCGCAATCCTCGAGCAGCCGGCTCCGCTCCGCGGTATCGCCGCTGATATAGATGGTCGGACCTGATTTGCCGGGGACCGGCGGCCCGCCGATGATCGCACCGTCAAGCACTTCGACGCCGCTGCTTTCGAAGCGTGCCGCCAACGCCTGCATCGTTTTCG
The DNA here is from genome assembly GCF_023006465.1 of Rhizobium sp. PRIMUS64. NCBI lineage: Bacteria > Pseudomonadati > Pseudomonadota > Alphaproteobacteria > Hyphomicrobiales > Rhizobiaceae > Rhizobium > Rhizobium sp. PRIMUS64. The sequence goes on from NZ_JALBGX010000046.1 coordinate 10,281, forward strand.
GCGCAATTGCGTTAAGGTCGACGAAGGGCGGCGGGGCCGGCATCCCCGACGATATGTCAGCGACGAGGTCGGCGACCTTGATCGCCTCCGATGGCGGAACGATCGACAGGATCAGCTCGGCCTTCGTCAGCTCCTGGCGGCCGACCGGCACCATGCCGGCTGCCTTTGCCCGCGCAATCGTCTGCTCGCTCCTGCCCTCGAGGTAAGTCAGCACCGTGGCGTCGTGGTCGACCAGCCGTTTGGCGACAGCACTTCCCATCGCACCCGATCCGATAATCGCAAAATTCGGCATATGAACCTCAATCAGTGACGACATCGGGTTAGAAATGTTGCTGATGGCCATGCCGTCAACTGCGACGATTCAGCCGGAGGTTCGTTCACAAGCAGCTGGCCGTTTCATGCGCGCTGCCGTTGCGGCGCTTTTTCTTGATATTCGTCAATGCCGGGATGGTCGACACCGGTATGATCGGTGTTATCATTCGCATTCGAGGATTTGGATTTCAATGTATCGAACGATCATCTGCGGCATCGGCATGGGCTCCCGGGAAACGGCAAGCCGCCTTTTGCGTCGGGCTGCTGCGCTGGTGGATGAAGGCGGAAGCCTCGTCGTCATGCACGTCATCGAGAGTATCCCCCACAGTCACCTGACGGAGCTTCCCGAAGAATTCGAAACGACCGCGATCGTCGACGCCGAAAAGAAACTTGCATCGCTTTGTAAAGAGATGGGAGTTCCGGCAACGATCGAGGTTCGTATCGGCGTTGCCGCCTCCGTGCTCGTCTCCGTCGCAAGGCAGAAATCGGCCGATCTCATCCTGCTTTCATCCCATGTGACGGATATCACCGACTATGTCTTCTCCTCGATCGTCGACAAGGTCGTGCGCCACGCCGGGTGCTCGGTTCTCATCGATCGGCGACCCGATCCCGCGCATGAAGGCTCGGCGCCTCAAGTGGAAGACGCGGCGTTGTTTTAGTTCCGCTGCGGATTGATGAAGTCGATCAGACCGACCGGCCTCCCCTCCCCGGCGGCGGCCCGACAACCTATATCATCCCCAAGCCAACCAGCAGTATTCGCTGCCTGACCGGAGATATGCATGAGCCAGGATCCATATGAGCTTCTGGGCGTAAAGCGGGATGCGACGCAAAAGGATATTCAAAGCGCGTTCCGCAAGCTCGCCAAGAAACTTCACCCCGACCTCAACCCCGGCGACAAAAAGGCCGAGGAACGGTTCAAGGAAATTTCAACCGCCTACGAGATCTTGAGCGACGAGGAAAAACGCGGACGCTTCGATCGCGGCGAGATCGATATAACAGGCGCCGAGCGGGCGCAGCGCAATTATTACCGCGACTATGCTTCAAAGAGCGGCCCTGGCGATCCCTATCACAACAGTGCCGGCTTTGCCGATTTCGGCGATGCCGACGATATCTTTGCCAACTTCTTTTCGCGCCGGGCGGGAGGCGGCCAGAACCATGGTCGTGGCCGGGACCGCCAGTTCTCCATGGAGGTCGATTTTCTCGAGGCCGCCAACGGCACCAGGACGGAAGTCAAGCTGCCGAATGGTCCGGCGCTTGACGTGCAGATCCCGCCGGGGACGCGCGACGGCCAGACCTTGCGGCTGCGCGGCAAGGGCGAGCCTGGCATCGGAGGCGGACCGGCGGGCGATGCCCTGATCGAAATCCGTGTCCGCCCGCACCGTTTCTTCACGCGAGACGGTGACGATATCCGCCTGGAACTGCCGATCTCCCTCAGCGAGGCCGTGCTCGGTGGCAAGGTTCGTGTGCCGACGCCGTCCGGAGCAGTCAATCTGACGCTGCCGCCTCATTCGAACAGCGGCAAGGTCCTTCGTCTCAAGGGCAAGGGTGTTGCAAAACGCGGCGGCGAACGCGGTGACGTCTACATTTCGCTGAAGATAGTGCTGCCCGACGCCCCGGATGAACGGCTGACGGCCTTCATGAAGGAATGGGCAACAGCAAACTCCTACGATCCGAGAAAGAACATGGAGGCTTGATCATGGATGATCTCGAATTCCGTCTTTACTTGAAAATCGACATCGTCCAGCTTGACCTCTGGGTCGAAGAGGGTTGGCTGATCCCGGAGACGTCAGGCGGCCAACGGCAATTTCGCGACGCCGATGTCGCACGCGCCCGGCTCATCCTGGACCTCATGGGAAACATGGGTGTCAACGAAGCCGGCGTCGATATCGTCATGGAGCTGGTCGACGAGTTGCACGGCCTGCGGGGAACGATGGGCAAGCTGATGACCGCCATCAGCAAGCAGGAGCGGGATGTTCAGCACCGGCTGTTCGAGAGCCTCGAGGAGATCGACCGGCTTTAGCCAAAACCAGCTTCTACGTGGTGAACCAATAGCGGACGATGTGGAAGAACAGCGGCGCTGCGAAGGTGATGGAATCCAAGCGGTCGAGCACGCCGCCATGGCCCTCGATCACATAGCCCCAGTCCTTGGCATTGAGATCGCGCTTGATGGCCGAGAGCACGAAGCCGCCGAAGAAGCCCGCGACGACGATGACCGTGCTGATCGCTGCGGCCTGCAGCGGAGAGAACGGCGTCAGGCGATAAAGCAACGTTCCCACAAGGATGGCCGAGGCGCCGCCTCCAACCAGCCCTTCGATCGTCTTCGACGGGCTGATATTCGGCGAGAAACGGTGCTTTCCGAGGAGCTTGCCCCAGACATACTGGAAGACGTCGCTGAGCTGCACGACTACGACCAGATAGACGAGAAGAAGTGCCGACGGTGTGCCGGTCTCGAGCATGAGGAGCGCGGGAGCGTGGCTGATCGAATAGACCGTCAGCATCAATCCCCATTGCACCCTGGCGCTGCGAGCGAGGAATTCGTTGACGTCACCCGTCAAGGTCGCCACCGCCGGCAGGATCAGGAATGCATAGACCGGGATGAAGATCGCAAAGAGGCCGTACCACTCCGTTCCGAGCAGTACGTAATGCAGCGGCAAGACGACGAAGAAGGACAGGAAAAGCGCCAGATGATCGCCGCGCCGCGATGGTGTCAGGGTCCAGAATTCGCGAAGCGCCATAAAGGATAGGAATGCGAACAGGATGACGGTCGCCGTGTCGCCGAGCAGGATTGCGCCGCCGAACACTGCGACCATGATCCACCAGGAGCGGATACGGGCGTTGAGATTTTGGACGGTGGCGACGGAGCCGGGCTCGGTTGCGCGCCGCTGCAGAATGAAACCGACCGCGGAGGCGACGGCAAGCAGGCCGAGGATGGCGGCCAGTACGATGGAGAAAATGCTGGTCATGCAATGCGCCCCCCGTCCGCGAGCTCAATGACCGCGGCACGGGCGCGGGCCAGGAATTCGGTCTTTTCCTCGCCCGGTTCGACGCGGAGCGGCTTGCCGAAGCGCGCCGTGCAGGTGATCGGGACGATCAGCATGCTTCCCTTCGGCAGGATGCGCTGAAGATTATCGAGATGGATCGGCACGAGATCGACATCCGGAAAACGGCAGGCGAGGCGATAGATGCCGCTGCGGAACGGGGCGACCTCATCGGTGGCGCTTCTCGTTCCCTCAGGAAAAATCAGGATCGAACGGCCTTCCTCGAGCAGGCGCTCGAGAGGTTCCAGCGGATTGCTGTCGGGCAGAGGTTTGCGGTCTATCAGGACGGCGCGCAGGCACTTCTCCGCTATGAACCGGCGAAAGGCATTGGTTCCCCAATAATCTCGTGCGGCGACCGGATGGGTCAGCCGGCGCACAGGCCACGGCAGGGCAGCCATGACGGCGACGGTATCGACATGGCTGTTGTGATTGGCGAAATAGATGCGGCGGCGGGGATCGGGCGTGCAGCCTCGCCATTCGCTTCGGGCGCCGACCAGAATACGGACGAACAGCACGAGAAGGCGACGGACGAGCGCGATCATGGTCTCTCCAGCGAACGGGCAAGCGTTATCGTGCGTGTGATGCAGGTGATGAGGCTTCCGGCCGCGATGATCGCCGACGCGAGGATCAGCGACCAATTGCTGGCGGATATCAGCGTCTCGATACTCTGGGCAACGAGGCCCGCGGTCAGTACCGCCATGCGGCGCTGTTTGGCCATGATGCCGCTGAAGTCTTGGGGAAGACCGACCGCTCCTCCGAAGACCCTGATATAGGCGGTGAGTGCAGCAAGCAGCGCAGCTAACCAGCCGAGCCAGGCAAAGCCGCAGGCATAGCCGGCCGCGACAAGAAGCAGACTGTCGGCGATCCGATCGGGAAATTCATTATAGAGCGGTCCGCTCTTGGTTTTCTTGCCGCCTTCGATCGCGACCATCCCGTCCAGCAGATTACAGACGAGCCGCAGTTGCACCGAGATCGCCGCACAGACCATCGCAATCGGATGTGATGTAAGCAGGATAAGCGCTGCGCCGATACCGGCAAATAGGGTCGACAGTAGCGAAATGCCGTTCGGCGTGACGCCGGTGCGCGCCAGCCATGCGCTGGTGCCGATCGCCCAGGACGACGATCGGCTCGCGATCGGTCGCCGCGAAGCGTCCTCATCTTCCCCCATTTTCATTTTCCCCAACCCCTATCCTCCTTGCATATCCTGCCAATGTCGTCGCGCCAAGCCGCGACGACACACAGGTTCGGAAAAATTGGCTGCAAAACACAAGGCGCAACAGATTGAACAGCCTGATTTTTAAGCCCATTCGCTGCTTGACACATTTTTAGGCGCTACTATGATTTTTGAACCAAATGGTAAAAAAGGGGAACAATCAATGACCAAAGATATCCTGATTTCACGCCGGGCAGTGATCGCGTCCGGCATTGCGCTTGGGGTCAGCGGCTTTGCCCCGCTGGCAAGAGCCGCCGCGCCGCTGAAGGTTGCCGGCATTCATGCGTCGCCGGTTGAAAATGCCTGGAACTCCTGTCTGCACAAGGCGCTGCAGGACGCGGCCAAGGAAGGCGTCATCGAATATGTCTTCTCCGAAGGCGTCTCCGGCACCGATTATCCCCGCGCCATGCGTGAATATGCAGAACAGGGCAACAAGCTGATTATCGGCGAGGCCTATGCGGTGGAGAAAGAGGCCCGGCAGGTCGCGGCCGACTACCCCGATACCGCTTTTGTCCTGGGTTCGAGCGGCGAGCAGGCCGGCGACAATTTCGGCGTCTTCGGTACCTGGAACCATGACGGCGCCTATCTTGCCGGCATGCTGGCGGGCAAGATGACCAAGTCGAATGTCGTCGGTTCGGTCGGCGCCATTCCGATCCCCGAGGTCAACATGCTGATCAATGCCTTCGCGGCCGGCGTCAAGGCGGTCAATCCGGACGCGAAGCACCTCGTCTCGTTCATCGGCACCTTCTTCGATCCGCCGAAGGCTCGCGAAGCCGGTCTTGCCCAGATCGACGCCGGCGCCGACATCCTGTTCGGCGAGCGCATCGGCACCGCCGATGCCGCCAAGGAGCGCGGCATCAAGTCGGTCGGCTCGCTGATCGACTATACGCCACGTTATCCGGATACGGTGTTTGCCAACGCCATGTGGTATTTCCGGCCGATCCTGGACGCTGCGATCGCCGATGTCGCTGCCGGAAAGCCGGTCGGCAGGAACTACACGTCCTATGGCCTGATGAAGGAAGGCGGCAGCGATATCGTCTTCGTCAAGGGCGTGGCACCCGCCGATGCGGAGGCTGCGATGGAAGCCAAGCGGGCTGAGATCAAGGCCGGCACCTTCGAAGTTCCGAAGATGATGGACGAGCCGAAGTAATTCGGCTCATGAAGGACGATGCGACGGATCTGGCGGCAGCGATCAGAAATGGCAATCTGAGCGCTGCAGAGGCGATGCAGGCTTCTCTTGCCGCAGCTCAGCGGCAGGAGCCGCTCGGCGCCATCGCCTATCTCGATGCCGCCATGGGTCTCGCCTGGGCCGACGGCCGCGACCGGGAAAATCGGAGCGAGCCCGAACGCTTTTCCAACAGGCCGTTTGCCGGCGTGCCGATCTTGGCGAAGGATCTTGGCGGCCCCTTCGCCGGGCTGCCGGTCACGGCCGGCTCCCGTCTCTTCGAAAGAAAAGGCGGCGAAGCGGACTCCGATCTGGCTGCCCGTTTCCGCGAGGCCGGCTTCTGCCTGTTCGGCCTGACGACCAGCCCGGAATTCGGCCTTTCGCTTGCCAGCGAACCGGCAATCGGGCCGATCTGCCGCAATCCGCTTGATCCGGCCCGGACCGCGGGTGGTTCCTCCGGCGGTGCGGCGGCAGCGGTTGCCGCCGGGATCGTCGCGATTGCGCATGCCACCGATGCCGGCGGTTCGATCCGTGTGCCGGCTGCCTGCTGCGGCCTTGTTGGAATGAAGCCGACGCGCGGCGCCATCCCCGGCGGACCATCTTTCGGCAATCACCTCGCCGGCATTGCGAGCGAACTCGCGGTTTGCCGTTCGGTGCGAGATACGGCGCTGATTTTCGACGAACTGAGCGGCAATTCACGAGGCCCCTTTGCTGATCCCTCCCCTGTCGATATCGTTAATGGCCGTCTACGGATCGGCCTGTTGATCGATACCGGAGCGGCCTATCCGACCGAGGGTGATCGGCTCGCAGCCGTCGAGGATGCGGCTCGTGCCCTCGAGAGTGACGGGCACATTATCGTCCCGCTAAGCTGGGCCGAGTTCGAATCGAGCGTCGCCGCCAGCGGCCGCGCCTTCGCCGATATTGTCTCCGTCAACCTTGCGGCGCTCATGAAGGCTGCGGCGCTTGATGAAAGCCGGGCCGAGCCTCTGACGCAGGCTTTCGCGGCGCGCGGACGGGCGCTTTCGGTCACATCGCTCTGGAACACGCTGAACGAGGCCGTCCTGGTGAGCCATAAGCTCTGGGCGCTATTCGACAGAATCGATTGTATCCTCATGCCGATGCTTTCGTCTGCGCCTCTTGTGATCGGCTCCTTTCCGTCCGATCATGCCGATACGGATCTGCATCTCGAGCGGATGACGGCATTTGCGCCGCTTGCCTGCCTCGCCAATATTTCGGGTTTTCCTGCTTTGACTTTGCCTTTCGGACAGGATGAGCATGCCATGCCGCTGCCGGTGCAGATCATGGCGCCGATGGGTCACGAGCCGAGGCTCCTGTCGCTTGCCGCACGCCTGGAGGCCGAGGGGCGGTGGCAGCACCGTTTTCCCGTTGCAGGACTGACGTCATGACTGGGCCGGTGCTGGAGATTATCGGCGTCAGCAAGCGCTTCGGCGCCAATCTCGCCAATGACGATATTTCCATGACGCTTGCCGGGGGTGAGGTCGTCGCCCTGCTCGGCGAGAACGGCGCGGGCAAGACCACGCTGATGAGCATCCTTTTCGGTCATTACATGCCGGATGCCGGCCGAATCCTGATCGAGGGCACGGAGGTGCCGCCGGGCAAGCCGCGCGCAGCGATCCGTGCTGGCGTCGGCATGGTCCATCAGCATTTTTCGCTTGCGCCCAATCTGAGCGTTCTCGAAAATGTCATGACCGGCACGGAAAGACTCTGGTCCTGGCGCTCGGGGACGCCAGCGGCGCGGACAAAGCTACTGGCAATTTCCGAGCGCTTCGGCCTCAAGGTCGATCCGGATGCCCGCCTTGGCGACCTATCGGTCGGCGAGCAGCAGAGAGTCGAGATCCTCAAAGCGCTTTACAACGACGCCCGTATCCTGATCCTCGACGAGCCGACAGCAGTGCTGACCAACATCGAAGCCGAGCGGCTGTTCACAACGCTGAAGGAAATGGCCCGCCAGGGCCTGTCGCTGATCTTCATCTCGCACAAGCTCGACGAGGTCATGGCAGCGGCCGACCGCATCGTGGTCTTACGCGGCGGCAAGATGGTCGCCGAACGCAAGGCGTCGGAAACCAGCAAGGCGGAACTCGCCGAACTGATGGTCGGGCGCCGTGTGACGCGGCCCGTGCGCGAGCCGTCGACACCCGGCGCCGTTGCCCTCGAAGCGGTCGATGTGACGGTGCGCACCGGCGGCATCGATCGGCTGAAGTCGATCAGCTTCCGGCTGCACCAGGGCGAGATCCTCGGCATCATCGGCGTTTCGGGCAATGGCCAGGCGACATTGGCGCATCTTCTCTCCGGTATGCTGGCGCGCAGCGCTGGCGACCTGCTGCTGTTTGGCGAAGCCATCGGCAATCTTGGTGTTACAGATGTCGTCGACGCCGGCATCGGCCGCATTCCCGAGGACCGCAACGAGGAGGGCGTGATCGGCGAAATGGCGATCTGGGAAAACACCGTGCTTGAGCGCATCGCATCACCGGCCTTTTCTCGCCGTGGTTTCGTCAACCGCAAGGCGGGCATGGCCTTTGCCAGGGAGATTATCGACGGGTTCGATGTTCGAGGCGGCGGCCCGGCCATCCGCACCCGGCTGCTCTCGGGCGGCAATATGCAAAAGCTCATTCTCGGCCGCAACCTGCATCAGCGGCCGCGCATCCTGATTGCCGCGCAGCCGGCGCGCGGTCTCGATGAAGGGGCCGTGGCGGCTGTCCACGCGCGCCTGCTCGAAGCCCGCCGGCAAGGTACCGCCGTGCTGTTGATCTCGGAAGATCTCGACGAGGTGATCGCGCTTGCCGATCGCATACAGGCAATCGTCGGCGGCCGCCTGTCTCCGCCCGTCGAGGCCGAAAGCGCCGACGCCCGTAAGCTGGGGCTGATGATGGCCGGCGAATGGCAGGAAAGCCCAGAGGCCGGCCATGCGATTTGAGCGCCGCGAACATCGTCCGCTTTACCTGCTGATCGTCACCCCTGTGATCGCGGTCATCGCGGCACTGGCGCTGGCCGGCATCCTGATATCAATTGCCGGCGCGCCTGTTATCGATGCCTATTGGCGAATCCTGACCGGTGCCTTCGGCTCGCGGCTGTCGGCGACCGAAACGCTGACGCGGGCAACGCCGCTGATGCTGACGGGGCTTGCCGCCGCCGTCGCTTTCCGGGCGCGGCTCTGGAATATCGGTGCCGAGGGGCAATTCTATCTCGGCGCTGTCGCCGTTGCCGCGGCGAGCTCGAAGCTGCTCGGCAATCTTCCCGCACCCATCCTCATTCCGCTGCTGCTGCTGGTCGGCGCCATTGCCGGCATGGTGTTGATCCTGATCCCCCTCTGGCTCAGGTTGCGCTTCTCGGTCGATGAAGTCGTCACCAGCCTGCTCTTGAACTTCATCGCTGTGCTCTTCGTCTCGATGCTGATCGACGGCATCCTCAAGGACCCGCTCGCCTTCGGCTGGCCGCAATCGCAATCCGTCAGCGATCACGCCATGCTGCCGAAGCTGATCGCCCGCTCGCGCCTGCATATCGGCTTTGTGATCGCGATCGCCCTGGCGGTCGTCGTCCATTTCATCCAGTCGCGCACCGTGTTCGGCATGCAGTCGCGCGCCGCAGGTCTCAATCCCGGCGGCGCGGTCTTCGCCGGCGTCCCGCTCGGCAGAACGCTGGTGAAGGTCGCCTGTCTCTCCGGCGGGCTTGCAGGGTTGGCGGGAGCGATCGAGGTCATGGGCGTCAAGGGTTATGTGACGACCGATCTGTCGCCGGGTTTCGGCTATGCCGGTATTGTTGTCGCGATGCTCGCCAACCTCAATCCTCTCGGCGTCGTCTTCGCGGCCATTTTCACCGCCACCATGTTCGTGGGCGCGGATGGCATGAGCCGAGGCCTCGGCATACCCACATATATCGCCGATGTCACGGTGGCGCTGTCGCTGCTGACGATGCTGATTGCCTTGTTCTTCACCCAATACAGGATCCGGCGATGATGCAGCTGTTCGACATCATCGCTTCATCAGGGCTCTGGGCGGCAATCCTGCGGATCGCCACGCCGCTGATTTTCGGCACGCTCGGCGCACTGCTCTGCGAACGGGCGGGTGTGCTCAATCTCGGCATCGAAGGCATCATGACCTTCGGTGCGATGATCGGTTGGCTTTCTGTCTATCACGGCGCCGATCTCTGGACCGGCCTGCTGATTGCTGGCGTGGCCGGTGGGGTCTTCGGCCTGCTGCATGCCGGGCTGACGGTGACGCTCGGCCTCTCCCAGCATGTCTCCGGTCTCGGGGTGACGCTGTTTGCCTCGAGCTTCAGCTATTATGTCTTCCGGCTGATCGTGCCGCTTGCCAATACGCCGCCCACCATCGTGCCGTTCCAGCCGATCGCTATTCCCGGCTTGTCGACGCTGCCTTTCATCGGGCCGGCCTTCTTCACGCAGACGGCGCCGACCTATCTTGCGATCGTAATCGCCCTGCTGATGGCCTACATCATCTTCCGCACGCCCGTCGGCCTTGCGATCCGCATGACCGGCGAGAACCCGCATGCGGCGGAAGCTCAAGGCGTCAATCCGATGAAGGTGCGTTACGGCGCGGTGATTGCCGGAAGCGCGCTGATGGGAATGGGCGGGGCTTTCCTGACTTTGTCGGCGTTCAACAGCTTCTTTCCGACCATGGTTCAGGGGCGCGGCTGGATCTGCATCGCGCTCGTCGTCTTCGCCTCCTGGCGGCCCGGCCGAGCGCTGTTCGGCGCGCTGCTCTTTGCCTTCTTCGACGCCTTTCAGCTTCGGCTGCAAACCGCACTCAGCGGGCTCGTGCCCTATCAGCTCTTTCTGATGACGCCCTATATCCTTTCCATTGCCGCCCTTGCCGTCATGGCCCGCCGCGCCCGCGTTCCGCAGGCGCTGATGCAGCCCTATCGGCGCGGCGAACGCTGAATCACTTCTGTCCAATGAGGCTCCGATGTTCGATCTGATCGTCAGAAATGCAAATCTCCCCGATGGCCGAAAGGGGATCGATATCGGTATCCAGGGCGGCAAGATCATCGCTGTCGAGCCTAATCTCCAGGCGCAGGCAGGAGAAGAGATCGACGCGACCGGCCGGCTCGCCACCCCGCCCTTCGTCGATCCGCATTTCCATATGGACGCTACGCTGTCGCTCGGCCTGCCGCGTATGAACGTGTCCGGCACGCTGCTCGAGGGCATCGCGCTCTGGGGGGAATTGCGGCCGATCGTGACGAAGGAGGAACTGGTCGATCGCGCGCTGCGTTATTGCGATCTGGCGGTCACGCAGGGCCTGCTCTTCATCCGCAGCCATGTCGATACCAGTGATCCCAGACTGGTGACCGTCGAGGCGATGATCGAGGTTCGCGAGAAGGTCGCGCCCTATATCGATCTGCAGCTGGTCGCCTTCCCCCAGGATGGTTATTACCGCTCGCCGGGCGCGATCGACGCGCTCAACCGCGCTCTCGACATGGGCGTCGATATCGTCGGCGGCATTCCGCATTTCGAACGGACGATGGGTGAAGGTACGGCGTCGGTCGAGGCGCTCTGCCGCATCGCCGCCGATCGGGGCCTGCCGGTCGATATCCATTGCGACGAAACCGACGATCCGCTCTCGCGCCATATCGAGACGCTGGCTGCGGAAACCATCCGCTTCGGCCTGCAGGGGCGCGTCGCCGGCTCGCATCTGACCTCGATGCATTCGATGGACAATTATTACGTCTCCAAGCTCATTCCGCTGATGGCGGAGGCCGAGATCAACGTCATCCCCAATCCACTGATCAACATCATGCTGCAGGGCCGGCACGACACCTATCCGAAACGCCGCGGCATGACTCGCGTGCGGGAGCTGATGGATGCTGGGCTCAATGTTTCCTTCGGGCACGACTGCGTCATGGACCCCTGGTATTCGATGGGGTCGGGCGACATGCTGGAGGTCGGCCATATGGCAATCCATGTCGCTCAGATGGCCGGCATCGACGACAAGAAGAAGATCTTCGACGCGCTGACCGTCAATTCGGCGAAGACGATGGGGATTGCAGATTACGGCCTGGAAAAGGGATGCAACGCCGACCTTGTCATCCTTCAGGCCAGCGACACGCTGGAAGCGCTGCGGCTGAAGCCGAACCGGCTGGCGGTGATCCACCGTGGCAAGGTCATCGCCCGCTCGGCGCCACGCATCGGTGAGCTTTTTCTGGACGGGCGCCCGGCCCGGATCGACGGCGGCCTGGATTACGTACCTCGCTATTGAGATAGGGCGAAAGCAAAAAGGGCCGAGAAGCCGCGGCCCTCCTCAATCCGCCTGGCCTGGAGCCTATTTCTTCGAGGCCTCGTAGAGCGCCTTTGTTTCGGCGTTCATCGGGTAGAGGCCGGGCAGCGGTACTCCCTCATCGATCCTGGTCATGATCCAGGCTTCCATGCGCTCCTGTTCCAGCGCTTCATCAAGCACCGCCTCCAGCAGATCGGCCGGAATCAGCACAGCGCCGTCCTGGTCGACGACGATAATATCGTCAGGGAAGACAGCCACGCCGCCGCAGCCGATCGGTTGCTGCCAAGCGACGAAGGTGAGGCCGGCGACCGATGGGGGTGCTGCGACGCCGCGGCACCAGACCGGCAGGTTGGCATCGAGCACACCGGCAAGGTCGCGCACGACGCCGTCGGTGACGAGTGCGGCAACGCCTCGCTTCTGCATGCGGGCGCAGAGGATATCGCCGAAGATGCCGGCATCGGTGACGCCCATCGCATCGACGACGGCGACACAGCCCTCCGGCATCGCCTCGATCGCGGCGCGGGTCGAGATCGGCGAGGCCCAGGATGCCGGCGTCGCCAGATCTTCACGAGCCGGAACGAAGCGCAGGGTGAAGGCCGGGCCGACGATGCGCGGCTGGTCGGGCTTCAGCGGAACGGCGCCGCGGATCCAGACGTTGCGCAGGCCCTTCTTCAGAAGAACGGTCGTCAGGGTCGCCGTCGAGACGGTCTTGAGGGTTGCTATCGCTTCAGCGCTGAGGGCCATCGGGTATCGGTTCCAATTCGGTTTCTGTCAGATGCCCTGGATCATGCCGCCATCGACGCGGATCACCGATCCGGTAAGATAGGAGGCAGGCTCGCTCGCCAGGAAGGTGACGACATTGCCATATTCTTCCGGCCGGCCATAGCGGCCGAGCGGAATGCTGCCGGTGCTTTCTGCGACGACGTCATCGACGGAGCGGTTTTCGCGTTTGGCCTTCTGCTCGTCGAGGAAGGTGATGCGGCCGGTGGCGATCCGGCCCGGCAGGACGATGTTGACGGTAATGCCGTCGCGCCCGACCTCACGCGCCAGCGTTTTCGACCAGCCGACCAATGACAGGCGCAACGCATTCGAGATGCCGAGATTGGGGATCGGCGCGACCACGCCCGACGAGGTCGAGGTGACGATGCGACCCCATTTGCGCGCTCGCATCTCAGGCAGCACGCGATCGGTAATGGCGATGACGGAGAGCACCATGCTCTGGAAATACTGGTTCCAAAGCATCGGATCCTGGCCGGAGACGGTGGTCGGCGGTGGGCCGCCGGTATTGTTGACGAGGATATCGACCGGTCCGAACTGCTGTTCGATTGCAGCGACATGCGCATCGATCGAACCGAGATCGGAAAGGTCCCATTGCAGAGCCAGTGCCTTGCCGCCTTCGGATTCGATCGCCGCCGTGGTCTTCTCAGCGGCGGCGAGATCGATATCCGCCGCGGCAATTCTGGCGCCTTCGCGCGCAAGCTTGACGGCAATCGCGCTGCCCAATCCGCCGCCGGCACCAAGCACCAGGGCCGTCTTGTCCTTCAGGCCGAAATCCATTTCATCTCCTCATATGGTCGGGCCATCTTTCGGAGCAATGGATCGTAAATAAAATATGGCTTCTGCTTCGTTCAAGAGATAGAAAAACTATCGATGGACACACGTTTTCTCGAAACCTTCATTGTCGTTGCCGAGCGGCACTCGCTGGCGGAGGCCGCCCAGCGGCTGAACCTCACGCCTGCGGCCGTCGCCCAGCGCATCCGCGCATTGGAGGCCGAGCTCGGGGTGCGGCTGCTGGTGCGTTCCGGCCGCGTCATGCGGCCGACGGAGGCGGGTTTTGCCATTCTCGACCGTTGCAGGGATCTGGTGCGCGATACACGCGACCTGAAGGCGATGGCCGGTTCCGCGACGATTTCGGGCGAGATGCGGATCGGGGCGATCAATACGGCGCTGACCGGCCTCGTTCCCGACATTCTCCACCGTCTCGCCCAGGACTATCCGCTGATCGAGATCTTCCTCAAGCCGGGCGCGTCGATGGACCTCTATGCCGAGGTTTTGAACGGCGCGCTGGATGCGGCCTTCATCATCGAACCGCGATTTCCGATGCAGAAGACACTGACCTTCAACAAGCTGCGCCAGGAACCCCTGGTGCTGATCGCTCCGCGGGACTGTGAGGGGGCGGATCCGCTCGAACTGTTGAAGGCCCTGCCCTTCATTCGCTACGACCGCAACCAGTGGGGTGGTCACATCGCCGATGAATATCTGCGCGAGATCGGCATCCATCCGGTCGAGCGCTATGAGCTCGATGCGCTGGAGGCGATCGCGGTGATGGTAGACCGCGGTCTCGGAATCTCGATCGTGCCGGATTGGGCGCCGCCCTGGCCGGCTGGCCTTGATATTCTCAAGCTGCCCCTGCCCCGCTCGTCCGCCGTTCGCACCGTCGGCATCGTGGTGACGCGATCCTCGCCGAGGACAAATCTCGTCGCCGCGCTTCTAGAAACCAGCCGCGCGGCGATGGGAACCTGATCAATTTCAAGCGATCTTCTGGTGGACCGGCAGTTTCCAGCCGGGCCGAACGAAATGGCAGGTATAGCCGTTCGGAATCCGCTCCAGATAATCCTGGTGCTCGGGTTCTGCCTCCCAGAAATCGCTAACCGGCACGACTTCGGTGACGACCTTGCCGGGCCACAGGCCTGATGCGTCGACATCGGCGATCGTATCCTTGGCGACACGCTCCTGCTCAGGGGTGACGTAGAAGATCGCCGAGCGGTAGCTCAAGCCAACATCATTACCCTGGCGGTTGCGCGTGCTCGGGTCGTGGATCTGGAAGAAGAATTCGAGGATTTCCCGAAAGCTGATCCTTGTGGGGTCGAAGATGATCTCGATCGCCTCGGCATGGGTTCCGTGGTTGCGGTAGGTGGCATTCGGCACATCGCCGCCGGTATAGCCGACGCGGGTCGAAATCACGCCCTTGTATCGGCGGATGAGGTCCTGCATGCCCCAGAAGCAACCGCCGGCGAGGACTGCACGTTCTTCGGTCATTGGATATCTCCTTTTCCGCAACAGATAGTATCTCCTGTCGCCGATTTCCACACGGTGCAAAGAGCACAGCTGTGCAATTTCCCTCAGATACGCCCGATCTGTCATGTCGATGTTACGCGCCGGCGCTAGCAAGGCCTCGGACAATCCTGCGGAGGCCGAGCCTCGACACCTGATGGAGACGGGTTATGAATAGACGCGAATTTCTGATCACATCGTCAGCTACAGCCGGTCTGCTGGCTCTTCCGCGTTTCGCATCGGCCGCAGCCGGCACGATCGATCTCTACAGCGGTTCGGATGCCAATATCGTCGACCTCTGGAACAACGTCATCCGCCCGGCCTTCGAAAAGGCGCATCCCGGCGTTGCCCTGAAGGTGACCGATGCCGGCGACAATAACGGCTTGGGCGCCATCGCCGACCGTGCGCTTGCCGCGCTGAAGACGAAGACCGATCCGCAAGCCGACCTCTTCGAGCAATTCGATCCGCGTCTGCCATCCGGCGGCATCGATGCCGGCCTCTGGGTGAAGTTCTCCGCCGAGAACATCGAGGGCTACGACCATATCAACCCGCTTGCCTTCGATACCCCCTACTCCCTTCCCTATCGCGGTTCGCAGGTCCTTCTCGCCTATGACACGACCAAGCTCGATCCGAAGGATGCGCCGAAGAGCTGGGATCAGCTCACCGCCTGGATCAAGGCCAATCCGGGCCAGTTCATCTACAACCGTCCCGACAAGGGCGGTTCGGGCGGAAACTTCGTCCGCCGCGCCATCCATGAGGCCAATGGCCGCGATCCGAAGAAGTTCAAGGTCGACAATTTCACCGCCGACTTCGCCACTGAGACGCTGACACCGGCCTGGAAGATCCTCAACGACCTCGCCCCGGCGCTTTACGACAAGGGCGCCTATACGGCCGGCAACACCCAGTCGATCCAGTTGCTCGCCCAGGGCGTCGTCACCATGGTGCCGGTCTGGTCGGACCAGGTGCTGCAGGCGATCTCCCAGGGTGTGCTGCCTGATACGACCGGCCTCGTGCAGCTTACCGATCTCGCCCTCTGCGGCGGTTTCTCCAGCATCACCGTCTTCTCCAACGGCGCCAACAAGGATGCGGCGCTGAAGCTTGCCGCATTCATGCTGACGAAGGAAATGCAGGAAGCGATCATCACCGAGATCGGCGGCTTCCCCGCCATCTCGTGGGATCACATCTCCGACGATCTTCGCAAGAAATATGCCGACGTTATTCCCTCAACCATTCCGACCTTCCCGGGAGGCGATTGGGAAAAGGCGATCGCCGACGGCTGGTACCGCAACGTCGCTCCGGGCATCAGCCGCACCTGATGTCCACTGACACTGCGCCGGCGGTTCTGCGCCGTCACCGGTCCATGAGAAGGGGGAGCTCTATCGGGCTCCTCCTCGTTGCTCTGCCGGTCTTCCTGGTTGCATGGCTGGTCGTCTTTCCGATCCTTTCGGCGGTCGTCGGCACAATCTTTGTTCGAGGCCCTAACGGAGCGACGGAATTCTCGCTTGCCTCCTACCGCTTCTTCTTCACCGACGGCTACAGCCTCGGCAATCTGTGGCTGACGCTCTGGACCACCGCCGTCTGCGGTATCCTGCTTCTGGCGATCGGCCTTCCGATCGCGCTTTACCTTCGGTTCTCGCAGGGGCGATTTGCCGCCTATGTGCAGGGCATGGCGATCTTTCCAATGTTCGTCCCATCGATCATCCTCGCTTATGCGCTGATCAGGACGATCGGCCCGAACGGCACCGTCGACCTGTTGCTGAATTCCGTCGGCCTACCCAAGCTGCGCACGCCCTATCTGACACCGTGGGGACCGGTCATCGGTCTCGTCTGGGACAATCTTCCGCTCACGGTGCTGATGCTGACATCAGGGCTTTCCTCCATTTCGAACAGTGCGATCGAAGCCGCGCGCGATGTCGGCGCAAGGCCGCTTCGGGTCTTCGTCTCGATCATCCTGCCGCGCATGGGTAACTCGCTGCTGGTGACTGCATCCTTTGCGGTGCTTGGCATCTTCTCCGCCTTCACCCTACCCTATGTGCTCGGCTCGGCATCACCGGAGATGATGGGGCCGTTCATGCAGCGCACTTTCGCCGATATGAACGACCCGCTGAACGCCATGACCCAGGCCGTCATCACATTCGGCTTCTGCCTGATCTTCGGCATCCTCTACATCAGGTCGATCGCCCGCAACCGCGAGGCCCAGCCATGAATGCCGGCGGATCGAGCTTCGGCCTGCGCTTCGACTGGATCGGCCTGCTCTTCGCGTGCCTGCTGACGCTGTTCATCGCGCTGCCGCTTATCGTCGTCGGCACATGGGCCTTCACCGAGATCTGGCGTTACCCCTCGGTGATCCCGCAGCAGTTCGGCCTGCGCTTCTGGGGCCAGACGCTGGCGCGCGGGGATGTCTGGGACGCACTCTTCCTCAGCCTACGGCTGACGACGACGGTCACCATTCTTTCCGCCGTCATCTGCCTTCCCGCCGCTTATGCTTTCGCGCGCATGCGCTTTCCCGGCAGAAACATCCTGTTCCTGTCGTTTCTGGCATCGCATGCCTTTCCGAAATTCGGCCTGCTCGTCGCCATTGCCGGCATCTTCCTGCAGCTCGGCCTGATCAGCACCTTCTGGGGCGTCGTGCTGATCCAGCTCGTCGGCACGCTGATGCTGATGATCTGGATTCCCGTCGCAGCCTTCCAGAATGTCGACCGGCGCATGGAAGAGGCAGCACGCGATGCCGGTGCAACGCCGCTGCGCGTCTTCTGGTCGATCACGCTGCCGCAGGCGGCGCCGACGATATCAGCCGCGCTGCTCTTGACCTTCGTCGGCACCTTCTACGAGACCGAAGGCGCCTGGCTGATCGGCGCGCCCGAGATTCGCACCATGCCGGTGCTGATGATCAGCTTCATCAACAACCAGATCGTCGTGCAATACGGCGCCGTGCTCTCCGTCATGCTGTGGGTGCCGTCCTTCATCGCGCTGATGTTTGCACGCCGCGTGATCGGCACCGGCGCCTTTGCGAGAGGCTTCGGCGCGTGAAGCTTTGCGTGTCAGTTCAGGGAAGGGTTTGAGAATGGCACATCTGGCGATCGAAGGCGTTTCGAAGCTGTTCGGGACCACTTTTGCTGTTCGCGACTTCTCGCTCGAAGTCGGCGACGGCGAGCTCGTTTGTCTGCTCGGCCCATCCGGTTCCGGCAAGTCGACGCTTCTCAGAATGATCGGCGGCTTCGAGCGACCGAGCGGCGGAACCATCCGCATCGACGCCAAGGATGTGACGACGATGCCGCCCGAGCGGCGCCCGACCGGCATGGTGTTCCAGAACCATGCGCTCTGGACGCACATGGACGTCTTCAACAATATCGCTTTTGGCCTGAAGCTCCGCCGGCTGCCGAAAGCGGAAATCCGTGAGCGTGTCGAGGCTGCACTGGCGCTTGTCGGTCTTGCCGATTACGGCCGCCGGATGACGACGCAACTGTCGGGCGGCCAGCAGCAGCGTGTCGCCCTTGCCCGCTCGCTCGTGCTCGAGCCGAAGATCCTTCTGCTCGACGAGCCCTTCGCCAGCCTCGACCAGCATCTGCGCGAGAGGCTGCGGGAGGAGGTGCGCGATATCCAGCAGCGCCTCGGCATCACCACGCTCTTCGTCACGCACGGTCAGGACGAGGCCTTAGCGCTGGCCGACCGCATCGTCGTCATGCGCGACGGACGCACCGAACAGATCGCGCCACCAAGCACCATCTACCGACAGCCGCAGACGGCCTTCGTCGCCGGTTTCATCGGCTCGATGAATTTTGTCCAGAGCCGCGTTAGAAACGGTGTCTGCGAGCATCCGCTCTTTCCGCTTGCCGTTCCCGTCGAGGACGGGCCGGTGACGCTGGCCGCCCGCCCGGAAGCGCTGACGATCCGTCCCTCGGATCGGGCGGATGCCGCGACAGTCCATCGCGCCGTCGATTTCGGCACCCACAAGATGGTCGATGTCGATCTTGCCGACGGCAGCCGTCTGAAGGCGATGGTGGCGCCCGACGATCGCGTCCGGGCCGGGATGAGGGTCGAGCCGAGCTTCGCCGGCTTTTTCGTCTTCCGCGACAACGAACTCGTCCATCAGTCGATGCCGGCAAAGGGCGATGTGGAGATCGAAGAGCTCCTGCGGGTTTAGACGCTCCGAATGCGCCGATTCACGCCTTGCTCTCGAAGCCTTCCAGCAGCCAGGGATGCAGCGCCTTGCTGGCGGCAAGGATATCGCCCCGCCCGTCGACTTCGGCCCCAGAAAACCGGGTGACGATGCCGCCCGCCTCTTCGACCAGCAGCGCCGAGGCGCCGAAATCATGGATCGCGAGCCCGTCCTCGAAGAATCCGTCCAGCCGGCCGCAGGCGACATAGGCGATCGACAGTGCCGCCGAGCCGAGCCGGCGCACACCCGCCGTATTGGCCATCAGCCGTCTGACGGCTTCGAAATATGTCTCTTCCGCAACCGCCTTGACCTGGCCGGGGATCGGCAGGCCGGCGCCGACAAGCACATTCTCGAT
The DNA here is from genome assembly GCF_023006465.1 of Rhizobium sp. PRIMUS64. Taxonomy (NCBI): domain Bacteria; kingdom Pseudomonadati; phylum Pseudomonadota; class Alphaproteobacteria; order Hyphomicrobiales; family Rhizobiaceae; genus Rhizobium; species Rhizobium sp. PRIMUS64. The sequence goes on from NZ_JALBGX010000046.1 coordinate 29,825, forward strand.
GTCATCCACATCGGCGCAGCGGATGCGTTCGCCGTTGAGATAGGCGCCGCCGCCGATCTCGGCGCTGAACAGCTCATCCTGCATCGCGTCATAGACGACGCCCATGACGAGCCTGCCGCTTTCGACGATCGAGATGGTCATGCCGAAATGCGGAATGCCCCAGGCGTAATTGGTCGTGCCATCGATCGGGTCGATGTAGATAACAGGCGTTTCCGGCGCGGCCGTGCGGTTGCCGACGGCCTCCTCGCCCTGGATGGCATAGTCCGGGAAGGCCTTCGTCATCTCGTCGACGATGATCCGCTCGACGGCGACATCGATTTCGGTCTGATAATCGCGCGGCGCCTTGGCGAGCATTTCTGCCGACGTTCGTCGCCGCAGCGAGCCACGGGCGGTTTCGCCCGCCTTCAATACCGTTTCTGCAAGCACGACGAGGCGGGACGAGGCGGTCGGGGAAAGACGCGCGGAAATCGAGGGTGATGTCATGAGGAAAGTCCGGATGTAACGGAGGGAATCGCGAGAAGCCCATCCCTTCGCAGAGGCTGATGATGGTTTTATGAAACGCCCGTCACACCGAGCCGGTTATGTCAGGATCGCTTCAAGCTCGGAAATGGTCGGAAACGCCTTTCTGGTTCCATGTCTTGAGACGGTGATAGCCGCGGCCGCGACTGCGTGTTCGATGGCTAGCCGGTCCAGCCGCTGCCGGCGCAGCGCGCAGGATGCTAGTGCTGCGGCCATGAAGGTATCGCCTGCGCCCGTTGTATCCACAACATCGCAGACCTGGGCGGGCACTTCGATGCTGTCGTGCCGGTTCACGAGCGTCGCGCCATCGCCGCCCAGCGTCAGGACGACGTCTCGCAGGCCCCGGCTGAGCAGATATTCGGCAGTCTCCCTGCCCGTCGTTCCCGTCAGGGTCTGCGCCTCGCCCTTGTTGAGGAAGGCGATGTCGATCAACCCCCAAAGATCAGAGAAATAGGAGCGCACCGGCGAGGGATTGAAGGCGGTGACCATGCCGATCGCTCTTGCATGCTCCAGGATCTCGCGGGTCGTCTGGTCGGACAGATTGCCCTGCAGCATCATGAGATCGCCGGTGCCGGCCGTCGAGAGGATCCGCCTGACATCGGAGAGGGACAGGCTCTGCGCCGATTCCGTCGTCGTGACGATGGCATTTTCGCCGCCCGGCAGTCGGAAGATGATCGAGACATCGCTCGATGCATTTTCCATTTCGATCAGTTCGCTCCGAAGCGGTTCGTCCGCGAGGTAATGGCGAATGGTATCGGCCCTCGCATCCCTGCCGACAGGCGCTACCAGCGTTGTCGGAACGCCGCAGCGGGCCATGACGACCGCCTGGTTCGTGCCCTTGCCGCCGAGATCGCTGCCACCGGCATTGCCGAGGATGGAGGCGCCGATGACGGGAAGTTCGGAAACGGCGATGGTTTCGTCGATGGCGACGTTACCGACTATATAGGCGCGCATGCATCTGCTTTCGCAAGGCTGAAGCTAAAGGTAAGGCGCATCGTGAAAATCGATCTCGAGCTGCATCGCCCGGCCGAAGATCGCGCTGAGCCGCGCTTTTTCATCCTCTTCCAGCGTTTCTCCTGCCATGTCGAGTTCATTCTTCAGCCATTGCGCCTGGGCGGCGAAATTCGGATCGACATGCAGGTCGACCCATTCCTTCAACAGGGGATCGCTGATCGGGCGGTTAGCCGCTTCCTTCGACCAGGTCCAGTACATCCACTCGGCCGCAAACATCGCCGCAACCGTGTCGAGGAAGCCGCCCTGGCGGGCGATCTCCAACATACCGGCGCGAAAGGCCTCGACCTCGGCGATGCCGGTATCGAAGGACGAGGGATCGATGCGGCGGCTGGCGAAGGTGCGCTCGAAATAGGTGATCTGCTCGTTGGCAAGCGCGTCGAGAACCGCGATCAGCCAGCGCTTCTGCGTCATCGTCCTGGCGGTCGCCGCCGCATAGGCAAAGATCGAAATGGCGCTGTCGACGAAGGCGCCTTCATAGACGAGATAACGCTCGAAGGCCGCCTTGCTCAACGTGTCGTTTTTCACATCTTCGACGAAGCGGTGGTTCAGCATCGCGCCAAGGACAGCGTCGTTCTCGCGCAGGATGCGGGCCGAAAGGCTCTCTGCCGCCATACTCAGCCCTCCAGTCCCGGTTCGGCCGCCGCCCGGAAGGTGCGCACGCGCTCGACGTCGACCGGGTTCCACCAGACGCCGCCGTGCTTCAGCGAGGAAGCGACGATGACGCCATTGGTGCGGCTCAGAATATCGACGATATTGTCCTTGTTGACGCCGGAGCCGACGAGCAGCGGCAGGTGTGTCGCCGCGCCGATTTCCTCGATCTCCTCCATCGTTGCCGAATTGCCGGTCCGCTGGCCGGTGGCGATGACGCCATCGGCATCGAAGAAGGCGAGATCACGCGTCAGCTCCTGGATCGAGCGGTCGGCGACGATGGCGTGGCTGCCATGCTTGACGTGGCTGTCGGCGAAGACCTTGATGTGCTCGGCCCTGAGCAGCGAGCGGTAGCGCATGGCTTCGGCCGCCCTGCCCTCCATGAAGCCTTCATTGGCGACATAGGCATTGGCCCATTGATTGACGCGGATGAATTTGGCGCCACCGGCCGTGGCGATGGCGAAGGCCGGGATCGGCGCGTTGGCCAGCACGTTGACGCCGAGCGGAATGCCGGCCGCGCGCGCGATCCGGTCGGTGACAACAGACATGAAGCCAGTCGTCTCGGGGCCGATATCCTCGGGCTTCGAGAACGGTACATCGCCATGATTTTCGATGATCAGCCCATGCAGGCCGCCTTCCACGCAGGCTTCGGCGTCGCGCATGCACGCGTCGTAAATCGCATCCATCGCAGCACCCCGGTAGCGCGGCGCGCCCGGAAAGGCCGGGCAATGGATCATGCCGATCAGGACCTTGTCCCTGCCGAAGATGTCCCTGATGGCGTTGGACGGCCTGTCCGAAATTTCCTGCATGTCATTCCCTTTCCAATTCCCGCCGCGTGCTGACATCACGCCTGCTTTTCCGTGAGCCAGCCGAGGATGTTCTTCCAGAGCCGGCCATAACCTTCCCATTCGCAGAAAGCGGGCGACAGCCAGTGCGGGCCGATATCCGACGTCCAGGCCGCCGTCCGCCCAGTGCCATGCGTGCCGACGACGAGCAGCGGATGGCCGCCCTGATCCTCAGGCAGGCGCGCGACGATCTCGACATCGGCACGGTCTCGCACTTCGACCTCGTTGACGCCGAGAAGCACCGGCCAGGCGCCTTCAAGGCCCTGCATTGTCGGATGCTCCGGCTTCACCACTTCGGCAACAGTTCCCTCGGGAATTTCGACGCGGTCGTCATAGGGCAGGCACGTGACGGGCAGCGTGTCTTCGACGGGGGTGCGCCGCCAGCGGGCCTTGCCGTCGATGCCCTGGAAGGAGAAGTAGCCACCGACCATCAGCAGGCCGCCGCCCTTCTCCACCCACGCCTTCAGAAGCTTCAGCCGGTTCGGCACGGTGCGCGAATGCAGCCACACATCCGGGGGCAGCAGCAGCGAATTGGCGCCGATATCGGAGAGAATGATGGCGTCGTAGGCGTCGAGCCCGGTCATCTCAAAGGGGAATTTCTCCACCGCCTCGTGCGCCGGCATATAGGTGAGCTCGAAGGCGCTGCCGGCGAGCGCCTTCACCAACGGTTCGGCGCCAAGATGGAAGGTGACGCTGCCGAACTGGTCGAAGCCTTTGTAATGCGTGGCGGAGCTGACCCAGCTCTCGCCGACAAGGAGGATTTTTTTTGTCATGGTCTGCCGTACCTGTGATCGATTGAATGGATGGAGCTAGGCTCCGGCATGAAAGACGCGGCGCGGATTGCTGCGCATCATTTCGTCGAGAACCGTCTTGTCGAGGCCGTGCCGCTGAAGACGGGGAAGGAAGTGGCGAAGGATATAGGCGTAGCCATTGCCGCCGTAACGCGTCAGCATCATCTTCAGAAAGACATCGTGCGACAGGAGAATCCGGTCGAGATAGCCGGCCTCGACGAGACGCACGATCGCGCGCGCCGCCTCCTCGTCGCTCGGGCACTGCACCTGCTGGTCGGCATAGAAGAAATCCATGCCGATCATGTCGTATTCGATGAAGGCGCCGCGCGCGGCCAGCTCGCTTTGATAGGCGATGTCGTTATGCGACGGGTTCATGTGGCAAAGCACGGTGTGGCGGAGATCGGCCCCCTCCTCCGCCACCACGTCGAGCACGCGGTGACCGAGGCGGAACCAGCCCGGCAGATGCACCATCAGTGGAAGTCCGGTCAGCACCTGCGCGCGTGCGGCACCGCGCAGCGATTTCTCCTCCTCGGCGGTGAAATCCGAGGAGACACCGATCTCGCCGATCAGGCCGATCCTGACGCCGGTGCCGTCGACGCCTTCCTTCGCCTCGCGGACAATTTCCCGTGCGATGTCATCGACGCTCATTGCCGCGACGCCGTCCGGATGTGAGGAGCCGAGGTAATAACCCGCCCCCATCACGATGTTGAGACCGGATGCTTTCGAGATGCGCTGGAGCGCCAGGGGATTTCGGCCGATGCCCTTGCAGGTTGGCTCCACCACAGTGCGGCCGCCCGCCGTGGCGAAATCCTGGAGCTCGGCGACCGCCAGATGTTCGTCGTCGAGCGTGATATTGTGCTTGTTGACGAAGGGGTCCTGCCTGAGTTCGCCGAGGATCTCCATGCAGACGAAGCTTTCCGCGAGATATTGCCGTTCCGGCGTCTTCGGCGCATGCCACCAGCAGCGGCAGTCGTTGAGGATATGCTCGTGCATCAGCGTCACGCCGAGCGCATCCGCCGAAATCGGACCGGTGACGGTCATCACCTTACCGGATCGGATATGCGCTTCGGACAGGCTCTCTGCTGTCTGCTCGCTCATCGCTTCATCCTTTCCTGCCCAGCCGGAAATGGAAATTGGCCGTGAAGATGCGCGTGTTCAGCCAGATGGCAACGAGGATAATGGCACCGGTGACGATCTGGGTGAAGAAAGGCGATATGTGCATCAGGATCAGGCCGTTGCCGATGACGGCGATGGTCAGCGTGCCGAGCACGGTGCCGAGGATGGTGCCGCGTCCGCCCATCAGCGACGTTCCACCGAGCACCACGGCCGCAATCACCTGCAGCTCGAAACCGACGGCGGCATTGGACGAGCCGGAGCCGAGACGAGCGGCAATCAGCAGGCCGGCGACGGCGCAGGCGATGCCGGAGATGATATAGACCGATGCGATAATCCATTTGGCAGGCATGCCGACACGCCGTGCCGCCTCTGCATTGGAGCCGACCGCCACGACCTGCCGGCCATATTTGGTCGCGGTGATGACGACGTAACCGAGAATGGCGATGACGACGGCAATGACCGCAGGGATCGGGAAGCTGAGGATTTCGCCCCGACCAAGCGCGAAGAAGCCCGGCGCATCCTTGATCGGGATGGAATAGCCCTGGGTCAGATAGAGCGCCAGACCGCGCAGGATCGAGAGGCCGGCAAGCGAGACGATGAAGGCGGGAATGCCCTGATAGGCGATAAACCAGCCCTGAACCAGCCCCATGAAGCCGCCGAGCACAATCATGCCGATGACCACGGACGGCCAGGGAACACCCATCGCCATGACGATCGCCGCGACGGCATTGACGAGCGCGACCTGTGAGCCGACCGAGAGATCGATGCCGCCGGTGATGATGACGAAGGTCATGGCTATGGCAACGATCAGGATGGGAGCGGCCTGCCGGACGATGTTCAGGATATTGCCAAGCGTGAAGAAGGTTTCGCTGCCGATCGAGAAGAAGATCATGCAGGCCAGGAAGAAGATGGCGATCGACAGGACTTGCGCGTGTTCGCCGAGGAAATCGGCGATGCGCGAGCCATGGCCGCGTTCCGTATAAGCCGTCATTGCCTGGCTCCTTCACCGACGATCAAATGGACGAGATCCTCGAGGTTGGTGCTGCCGATCTGCCGTTCGGCCACTTTCGTGCCCTCGTACATCACCGCAATGCGGTCGCAGACCCGGAAGAGATCCTGCAGCCGGTGGGTAATGAGGATCACCGAGACCCCGTTCGCCTTGACGCGGTTGATCAGGGCCAGAACCGCCTCGACCTCGGCGACGGCAAGTGCTGACGTCGGCTCGTCCATGATCAGCACCTTCGGCTTGAAGGAAGCGGCGCGTGCAATGGCGATCGCCTGACGCTGCCCGCCGGAGAGCTGGGCGACCTTGCCGGTCAGTCTCGGGATGCGGATTTCAAGCGAATCCAGCATCTTGCGGGCTTCGGACAGCATCGTCCTGGTGTCGAGAAACGGCCCGCGGCTGAGTTCGCGGCCCAGGAAGAGATTGCCGACAACATCGATATGGTCGCAGAGGCTGAGATCCTGGAACACCATTTCGATGTTTCTGCCACGCGCATCCGCGGGGCCGGAGAAGCGAACCTCTTCGCCTTCCATGGTGATGGTGCCGGCATCGGGAATGTAGGTTCCCGAGATGATTTTCGTCAGCGTCGATTTGCCGGCGGCGTTATCGCCGACAAGGCCCAGGCATTCGCCGGGGAAGATGTCGAGATCGACGCCGCGCAGGGCCTGGTGCGAGCCGAACGACTTGCGGATACCGCGCAGCGAGATGCGCGGGTCGGATCGGGTGCCGCCGGATGTTCCGGTTCCGGAGGGTGCGACCCCTCCGGAACCGGCGGCAGCGATGTCACGCTGTCCGCTTTCGATCATTTGAAGACGGCCCGGTACGGCTCGACATTCTCCTTGGTGACGATGGTGATCGGCACCGAGATCGTCTTGGTGACGGTTTCGCCGGCCGAGGCCTTGACGAGCGCGTCGACGGCGGCACCGCCCATTGCAGCCGGATCCTGCTGGACGACGGCGACGACGAAGCCGGCATCGATGCCGGCAATGGCTTCGGCAGTCAGATCCCAGCCGAACACCTTGATCTTATCCTGCTTGCCTTGGCTCTGGACAGCGGCGATCGCCCCCATCAGGGCTGGCTCGCCGGTGGCGTAGATCGCGGTCAGATCAGGATTGGCGGTGATCAGGTTTTCAGCCGCCGCAAGAGCGTTGTCCTGGATGTTCTGGCCATCGACGACGCCGGCTATTTCAATGCCGTCGACGCCTTTCAGGGTCTTCTCGAAGCCCTCCTGGCGGATGTTCTGGATGAACGAATTCAGCGCGCCGACGACGCCAAGCTTGGCCTTGCCGCCCATGTTCGCCTTGACGTAGTCGAGGAAGTATTTGCCCATATCGGCTCCGGCCGCGGCATTGTCCACGCCGATCTGCGCCTTCTGTGGGCCATCAGGCAGGATGGCGTCGATGGCGACGACAGGAATGCCGGCATCGGCCGCCTGCTTGACCGCCGGCATGATGCCGTTGACGTCGATCGCCACGACGGCAAGACCGGAGACCTTTTCCTGGACGTAGGTTTCGATCGCGCTGTTCTGCGCGGTCGTCTCGTTGTTAGCGTTGAAGATCACCAGTTTGACGCCGGCGGCATCGGCCGCCTTCTGGGCGCCCTCATTCATCTGATTGAAGAAAAGCGCCTGCTGGTTGATCTGGACTAGCGCGACAGTCTTCTTTTCCTGCGCCGCGGCGCCGGACAGGCCGATGAAGGTCAATGCCGTAAAGCCGGCGGCGGCGATCATCGTTCGTCTTGTCAAATTCAGTGTCATGTTCTCATCCTCTTTTGGTTTTTTGACGTTGCTGATTATTATTTCGCAGGCGGCGCAACGGAGTTCCGCACCACGATTTCGACCGGCACGAGCTCTTCCGAAGCGGATGGTTTCCACTCGTGCCAATTGGTTTCCAGAAGCAACTCCAGCGACCGCCGGCCGATCTGGCGCACTGGCTGGCGGATGGCCGTCAGCGGCGGTGCAAAAAGATGAAGCGGACCGACATCGTCGAAGCCGATGACCGAGATGTCATCGGGGATCGACACGCCTCGGCTTCTGAAGACCTCGACCAGCCCGATGGCGATCTCGTCGGAGCTGGCGAAGATCGCCGTCGCCTTTCGGTCGCCGGAGAGATAGTCGAGCGCAGCCGCACGGCCGTATTCGATCGTATATTCGCCGGCATAGCGGTCGGCCCGGGCCTCGTCGCCATGCCGTTCGCTGAGCGCCTTCAGCAGGCCGTCATAGCGCCTGCGGGCGCTGATCATGCGCTCGTCACCGCCGATGAAGAGCACATGGCGATGGCCTTGCTCGGCCAGATGCTGGCCGGCGAGATAACCACCCTGCTCGTTGTCGCAGAACAGCTTCGGCGCCTTCGAATCAGGAATGTCCTCGTCGACGATGATGACCTTGCCGCTGCCGTTGATCAGCGCGGCAAGCGCGCCATCGTCGGGGTGGTTGGTGACGAAGATCAGGCCGTCGACGTGATTGCGTTCGATCAACTGCAGATATTCGATCTCGCGCCCTGGCCGGTTGAGGGTGGCGTGCAAGGAGACCGCGAGCTTTTTTTCATCGGCCGCCTGCTCCACGGCGGCGACGAGGGTCGCGAAGAAGGGATTGGCGATATCGGGCACGACGAGACCGATCGTATCCGAACGCCCCCTGCTTAACCGACGCGCATGCGGGTTCGGCCGGTAGTTCAGCGTCTTGATCGCATCCTCGATGCGCTTCTTGGTCTGAAAGGGAAGATCGAGACTGCCGTTGACGAAACGCGACACTGTCGTGACCGACACGCCAGCGGCCGCCGCAACATCCTTCAAGCTTGGTGTCGTTCCCTTGGCCATTGGCTGGACCTAATGTAAAGCGGTTTAGTAAAGCGCTTTACAAGACAATATCGATTGCTCGCCGTTGTCAACAGCGTTGATCGTGCGGGATTTGTTTTTCTTGCGATCCGATCGAAGCTCGACCGGACAGGCCCTCAGGCGATCGTTGGGCCGAGCTTGTCGCGCCAGTCGCCGGTCGTGCTTTCGAGATCTGGCTCGACGGCGTCACCCGGTTCGATTTTATGACACTTCCAAGCCGACAGGCTGCTGCCTTTATATGACGTGATCCGTCGAAGTGTCGAAGAGATGGATCTGGTCCGGATCGACCGAAAGTCCGATCATGTCTCCTGCCTTGACCCTGTCGCGGCGCGTCTCGACGATCGTTAGCTCCGGCTGGGTCTCCGCGACGATGAAGGTCGAGGAGCCGGTCGATTCGACGAAGGCGATCGGCACATCGAAGCTGCCATGTCCGGGCTCGACGACGCCGATATGTTCCGGCCGGATGCCGGCGATGAGCTTACGTCCGGGCTCGATGGCGCGTGATATCGCAAGCGTCTGCTTCACCGCGCCGAAATCCAGGATCAGGCTCTTGCCGCCTTCCGCGGCAATCGCGGGAATGAAATTCATCGCCGGCGAGCCAATGAAACCAGCAACAAACCGGTTCGCCGGCCGGTCGTAGAGGTCGAGCGGCGCGCCCTGCTGTTCGATGATGCCGTCGCGCATCACCACCACGTGATCGGCCATCGTCATGGCTTCAATCTGGTCATGGGTAACATACACCGAGGTGGCGCCCAGCCGGTCGTGCAGGGCGCGGATTTCCTTGCGCATCGAGACACGTAGCGCTGCATCAAGGTTGGAAAGCGGCTCGTCGAACAAGAAGGCCTGGGGGTTGCGGATAATGGCGCGGCCCATGGCTACACGCTGCCGTTGGCCTCCCGAAAGCTGGCGCGGATAACGGTCGAGCAGCCGGGAAAGACCGGTGATGACAGCGACTTCCTCGGCTTTCTGTTTTGCCTCAGCCTTGGGGACGCCGTGCATTTTCAGCGAATAGGTCAGGTTCTGTTCCACCGTCATATGCGGATACAGGGCGTAACTCTGAAAAACCATGGCGATATTGCGCGCCCGCGGCGGCACGTCGTTCATCACCTCGCCGGCAATCTTCAGCGTGCCGCCGGTAATTTTTTCCAGCCCGGCAAGCGAGCGGAGCAACGTGGACTTGCCGCATCCGGACGGACCGACCAGCGCCACAAACGTGCCCTTGGGAATTGAAAGGTTGACATTCTTAAGCGCGTGAAAGGCGCCGTAGTGCTTCTCGATGCCCAAGAGTTCGATCTGGATGTTCTGGCTCATGCCGAAAACCTTGCTGGTCCCCAACCGGGACCGATTGGATGGCCAAGGGTTAAAATCATCATTTGACTGCCCCGGCGGCGATACCGCGCGTTAGCGTGCGTTGGAAGATCAAGAAGAAGATCACGGTCGGTATTATACCCAGGAAAGCCGCCGAGGCCTGCAGCACAGGGTCCGACATATTCTGACCGCGGGTGAGGCCCATGGCGACCGAGACCGTCTGGTTGTTGTTGGACACCAGCATGACGAGCGGGATCAAGAATTCGTTCCAAGTCCAGATGAAAAAGAAGGTTCCCAGGACCATGAGTGTCGGCCGCAGTACTGGGACGACAACGAACCACAGCGTTTTCCAGTGGGTCGAACCATCCATCTCGGCCGCTTCGAGGATTTCCTTGGGAAAGGTACTCAGCACGGTCGAGAGCAGGTAAGTCCCGAAAGCGCTTTGCAGGACCGCGAAAATGATGATCACGGAAAGCTGCGTATCGTAGAGACCGCTCGCTTTCGCCATGTAGTATAGTGGGTAAATGATTGACTCCTGCGGCACCATAATGCCCAGAAGAAAGACCACCAAAATCACGCGCGAACCCGGCACCTTGCCGACCCCAATCGCATAGGCGTTGAACAGGCTTATCAGTACCCCCAACACCGACACAGCGAGACTGATCACCACGCTGTTGAGCAGCTTGCGGCTGAAATCAGACACCGTCCAAAATTTCTCGATCGCCGTGAGATCGATCGACCGGGGAATCGATAGCGGTCCGCCGATCGCGTATTCGGCACTCGCCTTGACGGCGTTGAGCAGAGCAAGGAAAAAGGGAAAGAGCGTAAAGGCGAGGAGTAGAATAAGGATAGCCAGCACCACCCACCGCATCGGATCGCGTCGCGCGCGATCGGCTGCCGCCGTCGCCTTTGCCTTGGTCGTACCATCGCTGAGAACTGAGTAAGCCATGATCTACTCCTTCGACTCCTGCTGGCTCTGGAAGCGTAGGAAAATGACAGCCAAAGCGATCGTCAGAGTCGTTTGCACGACCGCGATGGCTGCGGCATAGCCGACGCGCTGTGTGGTGAAGAAGTGGTAGTAAGTCAGATAGGATGGTACAAGCGTGGCATTGTCGGGGCCGCCGGCGGTGATGACAAAGATTGGCGCAAAGACTTTAAGCGCCGCGATCAGCGTGGTCAGCACAACGACGAAAATCTCCGGCGCCAGGAGTGGAATGGTGATCGTCACCAGCCGGCTCCACCAGTTTGCCCCATCGAGCTCGGCAGCCTCGTAGAGAGAAGGGTCGATGCGCGAAAGACCGGCCATGAAAACCACCAGACAGTAGCCGACCTGTATCCAGACAATGACGAGCGAGACGGCAGCAAGCGCGTATGTCGCATCACCGATCCAGTTCTGTGCGAGATTTTCAAGGCCGATGGCCTTTAGCGTGATGTTGATGACACCTACGGGATTGAGAATCCAGCCCCAGAGGACGCCCGCGACCGTTACGGGAAGAATCTGCGGTAAGTAAAAACCGGCCCTGAAAAAGCTCGAGACCCATTCCCCGAATTCGTCCCTGACATAGTCGAACAGCAGAGCGGCCAGCACTAGGCCGATGCACACCGGTATCACGGTCATCGAAACGATGAACAGCAGCGTGTGATACATCGATCCCCAGAATTGATCATCCGTCAGCAGGCGATGATAGTTCTGCAGGCCGACCGGTCGTGGCGTGCCGACGCCTTTCCATGCCGTGAAGCTCAGCCCGAGATTAGCAAGCTGCGGAATGAGTACGATTAGAATGAAGCCGATCGTCCCCGGAATGAGATAGAGGCTATAGCCTCGTGAACTGTCGCTCGATCGCTGGCTGGATATGGCCATATCATTCTTCCTTCAGCCTCCCATGCTGGGCTGCGCCTTCGGCGCAGCCCATCGTTCAAGGTCGCGCTACTGATTTTCCTGCGTGTCGTCGTAAACCTGCTTGATCTGTTCGACGAACTGCTCCGCAGTAAGACTGCCCTGGAAAAGACCGGTGTCTTTCTGGTTGAGCACGTCGTAGTAGCCGGGAACCGGCCAGTCAGGATAGAAACCGAGGCCGCTTTTGTCAGAGATCTGCTTGAAAACCGCTGCGGCGTTCTTACCAATGGGGTTGGTGATGACGGAAAGATCAGCGGCGATCGGCACGCCGCCGGCATTGCCGAGTTCAGCTTGGTATTTCGGCGACAAGGTCAGGCTGATCCACTCGGCGGCGAGATCGGGATTCTTGCTACCCTTGGGAACGACCCAGAGATTGCCTGTCGAGCCGACCGAATATTTCGGCGTCGGAATGACGAACTGACCCCACTTGAAGTCCTTGATGGTCGAGGCGAAGGTACCGAGATTCCAAGTGCCCGAGACGTACATCGGCGCCTTGCCGGAGGTGAAGAGCAGAGCCGCATCCGGGTCCTTCATGCCCGTGGAGTCCTTTTTGATATAGCCCTTTGTGACCCAGTCGAGCAATGTCTGCGCCGCATAGAGGTAGGGCGCGCCGTCGAGGGGAGCCTTCAAACCCTGATAATTCTGGACCCAGGCGTCATCGGCCTTGGTATAGGCGAGAGAGGCTAGCAAGTGCTGGCCACTGGTGTCGATGGCGCCGAGCGCGAGGGGCGTGAGACCCTTCTGCTTGAATGCTTCCATGTCAGCGACCCACTCTTCGAGCGTCGTCGGCGGCTTGAGGCCTGCCTTTTCGAACATGTCAATATTGTAGAAGCACGAAACATATTCGCCGAAGACCGATACGCCCCAAACAGGGCCGGAGCCATAGATGCCCTTTTCGTCATAACGGCTAAGGACAAAATCGCCTTCGTTAAGGATCTTGTCCCAACCTTCCTTCTTCACATAGTCATCCAGATTGGTCAGTAATCCCTGGCTTGCAACCAAGCCAGCGGTCGCATTGCCCTTGTTGTACTCGAGCACGTCGGGGGCCTGGTCGGAATTGAGGATCATGCCGCCTGAGGCCTGCAACTGCTGAAAGGTCTTCTGCTCGAAGCTGACGTTGATGTCCGGATGTTTCGCCTTGAACTCCTCGAGCGCTTTCTTCCAGACAATGCCCTGAGCCGTGGTCGGCTCCTCGAACCACCAGATCTTGAAGGTCTTCTGTTCGGCATGGCCGACCGATGTCATCAGCATCGCCGTGCCGAGTGCTAGCGCAAGTCTTGCAATTCTTTTCATGCTTTCCTCCCAAAAAAGCGGCTGCGCCGCGAAAAGACCACGTTAGTCAGTCATGGCGCCCCCCGGGCCTCCCAGCCCGGCGGCGCCCACCTTAGGCGGTTGATCAGGGATCAACAATGAAATCTCCGCCCCGGCATTTCCTTAGATAGTTGAGCCCGTGGGCCTGGCCAGTCATTTCGAGTTCGTCGCGATAGACCGGGTCGTGCCAGCCTTCGATGTCGATCGAGCCGGACCAGCCGGCAAGGCGCAGCTCGGAAATGATGTCGGTCCAGTTGCTGTCGCCGAAGCCCGGCGTGCGCATGAAGACGAACTTCTCCTTGCCGAAGATGCCGTGTTCCTTGATGACCTCCCAGCGAATGGTCGCGTCCTTGCCGTGGACATGGAAGAACTTGTGCGCCCATTTGCGGATCTGCGGCAAAGGGTCGATCAGATAGACCATCTGATGGCACGGTTCCCACTCCAGCCCGATATTGTCATCCGGCGTCTCGTTGAAGATCAGTTCCCAGGCATCGGGATTATGGGCGATATTCCAGTCGCCGGTCGCCCAGTTGCCGTCCATGGCGCAATTCTCGAAAGCGATTTTGACGCCCTTGTCGGCGGCGCGCTTGGCAAGCTCGCTCCAGATCTGCTTGTAGCGAGGCAGGCTGTCGGTCAGCGGCTTGCCGCGGATGCGCCCGGTGAAGCCGGCAACGCAGGTGGCGCCGAAGTGATGAGCATTGTCGATGCAGTGCTTCCAGCCTTGCAGCGTCTCAAGGTCGATTGCGGTCTCTTCAAGCGGATTGCCGAACATGCCGAGCGTCGAGATGGTGATGTCGCGGTCGCCGATCGCATCGAGGCAGCGCTTGCCGAGTTCGGCAAGATCCTGGCCTTTGGTCGTCTGCCAGAAGAAGGGTTCGAAGCTTTCGAAGCCCATGTCGGCGATCTCGCCGATGCGGGTTGCGGCATCGCCCTTGTTGCCGCTGACCATGGTACCGATACGAATGGATTTTGCAGGGTTGCTCACGTCACTTCATCCTATGCTGAAATTTCGACGCGCCTGCCCGTCTTGGCGCTTTCGATTGCGCCGAAGACCATGGCAAGGCTTCTGATATTGTCGGAATTGACCGTCTCGGGCTGTTTGCCGGTGCCGATCGCAGCGATGAAGTCGGCGATGACGCTGGCGTGGCCATGGGTTTCCTCGTCATGTTCCGGACCGGGAACGTTTACGGCGACAGAGCCGTGCAAAAGGCCGGGCTCTTCGCCGGCAACAGTCGCCTTGAAACTCTCTTCGCCATCCCAGGTGAGCATTCCCTTCGAACCGACGAGACGCCACTGGCTCTCCCAGCTGGTGCGCTCGCCCTCGGCGCACCAGGAGCCGCGATAGGTGAACACGATGTCGTCGGAAAATTCGAAAATGGCGTTGGCCGAGGCGCCGTGCCGGTACCACGAACCCTTTGGATTGCGCTCGACACAATAGACGGCGAGCGGCTTCCTGTCGGCAACGTAGCGCGCCGCATCGAAGGTGTGGATCGCCATGTCGAGAAGCAGGACGTTGTCCATCTCTTCGCGGAAGCCGCCGAAATGCGGTGCCAGGAAGAAGTCGCAATGGATGCCTGTGAGGTCGCCGATCGCGCCGCTGTCGACGAAACGACGCAGGCGCCTGACGCCTGATATGAAGCGACGGTTCTGGATGACGGCGTGGATGCGGCCGGTCTCGGCGGCAAGATTGACCAGCGCAGCGCCCTCGGCAAGCGAGGCGGCCATCGGCTTTTCGCTGAGCACATGGCAGCCGGCCTTGAGTGCCGTCGAAACGACGTCGTAGCGCGCAGCCGGAATGACGATGTCGAAGACCAGGTCGGCCTTCGTGGCCGTGATGACGTCGGACAGGTCCGAACCGATGACGGCGCCATCAAGGCCGAACTCCGCGGCAAGCTTTTCCGCCGTCTCCCGGTTCAGGTCGACAAGGCCGACGATGGTGATGGAGTCGGCCAGCAGAGGGTTGGAAGCGATGGCTCGCAACCAACCTTTGGACATAGCTCCGCACCCGCACAGAATGGCACTGAATTTCACGATTTCCTCCGAGGGAATGGCGCCAACTCCTGATGACACGCACTCCGTAAACGTTTACGACTGTATGCGGAAACATTTTACCGTGTCAATAGAGGCGAAATGCGAAATTGCAGACTGAAAGAAAAACGCGGCCGATGAAGGGGATTCGCCAGCTTGCCGAATACCTGGATATCTCGATCGGCACGGTGTCCCGTGCGCTGAACGGCAAGCCCGATGTCAATGAGGAAACCCGCCGGCGGGTGCTGGCGGCGGCCGACGAACTCGGCTACGTCGCCAACCAGTCTGGGCGGAGCCTGAGGCAGGGGGAGACGAAGGTCATCGGGCTGATGATCGAATCTAGCAAGGAAACGGTCGAGAACGCCGACAACTTCTTCCTCGGCGTCACCAGCGGCCTGCAGAGCGTCCTTGCCCGCCACAAGCTCGACCTCATCATGTTGCCCTGCCCGAGCGACGAGGACCCGCACGAATATCTGAAGCGGATGGTGGCGCGGCGCATCGTCGATGCGATGATCATCTCGGACACGCAGCGCGTCGATCGGCGCATCGACTTTCTGTCGCGGGCGAAGATCCCCTTCGTCGCGCTCGGCCGCAGCCTTTCGGCCAGCAATTTTCCCTGGATCGATCTCGATTTCGAGGGCGTGGCCGACCATGCCGTCGAGCGGTTGATCGCGCTGGGACATCGCCGGATCGCAATCACTGCGCCGTCGAGCGAGGCCAACCTCGGCTATCTCTTTATCGAAAGCTATCGCCGCGCGCTCGAGCGGCACGATATTCCCTTCGACCCCTCGCTCGTCATCCGCGTCAAGTCGAGTGAACAGGGCGGCTATCAGGCGGCTCACGAGCTGCTGCTCCTCGAAGAACGGCCGACGGCGGTGATCCTGATCTACGAGCTGATGGCGATCGGCCTTTATCGCTGCCTGATGGAATCGGGCGTCATGCCCGGCCGCGACCTTGCGGTGATCGGCTTCCGCGACGCTCCGCGCGCACGGTTCCTGCAGCCCTCGCTCAGCTGCTTTCGCATGTCGCTCTACGATCTCGGCGTCGAACTCGGCCGGATGCTTCTCGCCAACATGCCGGTCTATCGAGAGTTTTATCCAGGCGACGGGCGCAACATTATCTGGCCGCTCGAACTGATGGCGGGCGAAAGCGACGCGTTTCGGGTTGGGGTCATGGCCTGAGCGCGATCGGCTTGCTTCCGGAAAGCAGAAAGCGAGGCCGTCCATTTCGGCGATCTTGTAAATCGAGCCGGATGTAGTATATTTCTTAACAAATGTAGTATGGATGATTTCGATGAAAATGTCCTTCATGACCAGTGCCGCCTTCAATCAGAATCCGAGCAAAGCGAAGAAGGAGGCGAGCGAGCAGCCACTCGTGATCACCGATCACGGTGAGGCAGCCTACGTGCTTGTCAGCTATGCCGAATTCCAGGCGAACTGGAAGGCGCCCAAGACCCTTTTTGCGGCCCTGCGCGATCCGGGGGCCGATGAAAGAGAGTTCGAACCTGAGCGGCTGAACTTCGACAACAGGACCGTCGAGTTCTAATGGCATTTCTGCTCGACACGAATGTCATCTCTGCTGCGCGAAGGGTCGAACGGCAGGCGGCGGAATTCCAGAACTTCATGAAGGAGTTTTCGGTCGCCGATGCCTATCTCTCGGCGATCACCATTATGGAAATCCAGTTCGGCATCCAGCGCGAGCGGGCAAAGGATCCTGGTTTCGCCGAGGATCTCCGCCGCTGGATGGATGAGATCGTGCTTGCCGAATTCGCCGAACGCATCCTGCCCTTCGATGCCGCAACGGCAAGCCGGGCCGGCCTGCTGCCGACCCCGGACAAGCGCCCCTCCGCCGATGCGATGATCGCCGCCACCGCGCTGGAGCACGAGCTGAAACTGGTTACGCGCAATGTCGCGCATTTCATCCCGCTCGGGATCGAATGCATCGATCCCTGGCGCTTTGCCGGCCTGCAAACCTAAGCACCAGCAGCAAAGAACCGGTTCTCCGGCCGCGGCAATCCGAGATGCTCGCGCAGTGTCGTGCCTTCGTATTCGCTGCGGAACAGGCCGCGGCGCTGAAGCTCGGGAACCAACCGTTCGGTGACGTCGAGGAGACCCTGCGGCAGATAGGGAAAGACGACGTTGAATCCGTCCGAGCCTTCCTCGTCCAGCCAGCGCTCCATGTCGTCGGCGATACTTGCCGGCGTGCCGACGAAGGCAAGGCCGGCATAGCCACCATAACGTTGCGCCAACTGACGCACCGTCAGATTTTCCTCCGCCGCAAGCTTCAGCACCTGGGCGCGGCCGGTCTTGCTGGCATTGGTGTCGGGAATATCGGCCGGCAGCGGTGCGTCGGGATCGAAGCCCGAAGCGTCATGGCCGAGCGCGATCGAAAGCGAGGCGATAGCGCTGTCGTAATGCACCAGGCTGTCGAGCGTGGCGCGTTTGGCGCGGGCCTCCTCGATGCTGTCGCCGACGATGACGAAGGCGGCGGGCAGAATCTTCAGATGGTCGCGGTTGCGGCCGACGGCTTCCATGCGGCCTTTAATATCGGCATAGAGCGCCTTGCCGGCGGCCAGATCGCGCGGCGAACAGAAGACCATCTCGGCGGTCTCCGCGGCAAGCTGGCGGCCAGGGTCCGACTGGCCGGCCTGGACGATGACGGGCCAACCCTGCGGCGGTCGGGCGATATTGAGCGGCCCACGCACGCTGAGTTCGTCACCCTTGTGGTTCAGCACATGCATCTTTGCCGGATCGAAGAACAGGCCACTTTCCCGGTCACGGATGAAGGCATCGTCGGCGAAGCTGTCCCAGAGCCCGGTTACCACGTCGTAGAATTCCCGGGCGCGATGATACCGCTCGCCATGCTCCACATGTTCGTCGAGGCCGAAATTGAGCGCGGCGTCGGGATTCGACGTTGTGACGATGTTCCAGCCGGCGCGGCCGCCGCTGATATGGTCGAGCGAGGCGAAACGCCGGGCGATATGATAGGGCTCGTCGAAGGTGGTGGAAGCGGTGGCGACAAGGCCGATGCGCTCCGTCACCGCTGCCAGCGCTGATAGCAATGTGAAGGGCTCGAAAGAGGTCACGGTGTGGCTGCGCCTCAGCGCCTCGACCGGCATGTTGAGCACGGCGAGGTGATCGGCCATGAAGAAGGCGTCGAATTTTGCCCGCTCCAGCGCCTGCGCGAAGGATTTCAGATGGGCGAAATTGAAATTGGCGTCGGGATAAGAACCGGGATAGCGCCAGGCGCCGGTATGCAGGCTGACAGGACGCATGAAGGCGCCGAGGCGCAACTGCCGTGAACGGGTCATGAATTTCCTCATGGATCGGGCAAGGCGGTCGCCCTGCCCCGCATTGGGCGTTCTTTCTGACCGGCGCGGTGACGCACCTGACATCGACTACGTAGGAGGTCGCCGTCGTCAAATCGAGACCGAAAGCGCCAGTTCTGGGCAGGATTTTTATCGCTTCCCAGGCAACCGCGTCGCACGAGTGCCGGACCGCAACACTAATCGCGGCGGTCTAAGCCTGATAAGCAAACACTTTTCATTTTCCATCGCATCTATAGAATTTGTGCTCTTATCTCGACGCTTAATTTCTTTCACCGATAGGCTCGTCAGAATTGGAGACATCGATGAACACCGTGCTGAGGCAAGCAGATCAGATCCGGCCCGTGGCCGACCGTATCGGCAGCGATGATGAGGCGATCGCCACCGCCCGCAGACTGGCGGCGCAATTTGCCGCACGCGCAGCCGAGCGCGACGCCGACCGGATCCTGCCGTTTACCGAACTGGATCTTCTCGCCCAGTCCGGCCTTCTGGCGATCACCGTGCCAGCGCAATATGGCGGGCTCGACGTCTCCAACGCCGTGCTTGCCGAGATCACCGCGATCCTGTCCGAGGCGGATGGTTCGATCGGCCAGATCCCGCAGAACCATTTCTATATTCTCGAGGCGCTCAGAACCGACGGTGGCGAGGAGCAGCAGCGTTATTTCTTCGGCCGGGTGCTGGCCGGCGATCGTTTCGGCAATGCGCTTTCCGAGCGCGGCACGAAGACGGTCGGCCACTACAATACGCGCATCACCCGCGACGGGCCGGGTTACCGGATCAATGGCCGCAAATTCTATTCGACCGGCGTCCTCTTCGCCGACTGGATCACCATTTTTGCGCTCGATCCGGAGGATCGGCTGACCATGGCCTTCGTGCCGAAGGGCACCGAAGGCGTCGAGATCGTCGACGACTGGGACGGCTTCGGCCAGCGCACCACTGGCAGCGGCACGACGATCCTCGACAATGTCTATGTCAGCGCCGATTCCGTGGTCTTCCATCACAAGGGTTTCGAGCGGCCGACGACGATCGGTTCGGTCGGTCAGATCATCCATGCCGGCGTCGATCTCGGTATCGCACGGGCGGCCTTTGCCGAAACGCTTGATTTCATCAGGACGAAATCGCGCCCGTGGATGGATAGCGGTCTTGACCGCGCCTCAGACGATCCGCTGACGATCGCCAAGGTCGGCCAGATCGCCATCCGGCTGGAAGCCGCAACGGCTCTTGTCGAGCGCGCCGGCCACAAGGTCGATGCCGCGCAGGTCGAGACGACGGAGGAAAAGGTGGTCGCGGCGACGCTTGCGGTTGCAGCCGCCAAGGTGCTGACGACCGAAGTGGCGCTCGAGGCCGCAAACACGCTTTTCGAGCTTGCCGGAACCTCGTCGGTGCAGGCCGGCCTCAACCTCGACCGCCACTGGCGCAATGCCCGCACCCACACGCTGCACGATCCCGTGCGCTGGAAATATCACGTCGTCGGCAACTATCACTTGAACGGCGTGACGCCGCCTAAGAACGGCGCGCTCTGAAGCTTCTATCCTCGCAAACGAAAACCCCATTGCCGGCGTCGGCAATGGGGTTTTTGCTTTTGATGGAAGGTGGCCACCTCAGCTATAGAGGCTGACCTCGGGTATCCTGTCGTTCAGCACGAACTCTCCGACTTCCTTGGCTTTATAGAAGACCGGATCGTGCAGTGTATGGGTGCGGACATTGCGCCAGAACCGGTCGAAGCGATATTTATCGGCCGTCGAGCGCGCGCCTGTCAGCTCGAAGACGCGCGAGGTGATGTCGAGCGAGACATGGGTGGCGTGGACTTTGGCGGTATAGGCTTCCGCCGCCGCCTCGCCGCGCTCGCGCGCCGTCACGTC